>DAOWNM010000051.1 GCA_030642565.1 Bacteroidota bacterium
CCACCCCAACCACCTGCTCTGACGGAACTGACGGAACCCTCTCCTTCACGATCTCAGGAGGTACTGCTCCATACACCTGGTCCATCCTTGAAGGAATAATTCCGGTGGATTTTGGGGGCCCAACCTACAGTACATCAATTACCTCAACCGACCGGTGGAAGAGCAATATATACCTGATTGGAGTTCAGGACAGCATTGAGAACGTCGTATATATGGTCGCCTCAGTAGATGGTCCCGATCCCATGCTTATTACCTTCTACTCCTTCACCGACATTACCTGTAACAATGCCAACGATGGAACCATTACCGTAACAGCAACAGGCGAATCAGGCAGCCACATTTTCGACCTGGCCGGACCTGTAAATGCAAGTAATCCAACGGGTATATTTCCCAACCTGCCAGGAGGAGTCTATACCGTTACCGCACGTGACGCAGGCACCTGTACCTCCACCGATATTACCCCCGGTATTACCATCAATAATCCCTCCCTGGTCTCTGCTTCTGATGACAATATAACTGATGCCGGCTGTTTCGGTGAGTTTACCGGATCTATTGCCATAACCCCCACAGGGGGAACGCCCTCAGGAGCGGGCACAGGCTATACCTATGCATGGATTGGCCCATCCGGCTACACATCAACTGCCGAAGACATCACCAGTTTGGAAGCGGGTGATTACTTTGTTACTATTACCGATGGGAATGGATGTTCCTCCATGATGGGACCCTATACGGTGGGCCAGCCCACCGAGATCAATCCTATCCTGGATGGCAGTTCCGATGTAAGCTGCAACGGAGGGAACAATGGTGCAGCATCCATTACCACCAGCGGGGGCGCAGGAGGATATTCCTATTCGTGGGTTGGTCAGGTCAGCGGACCGGTCTCCAGTGATGAGGACCCGGTAAACCTGGTAGCAGATATCTACAACCTGATTGTTACAGATATAGCCGGCTGTTCCCGAACCCTCACCTCATTTGTGACCATCGACGAACCAGATCCTATAACTGTCATTGTAAACTCCATCACTCCTGTGAACTGCAACGGGGGAAGCGATGGTTCAGCACAGATTACTGCTGCCGGGGGAACAACTCCCTACAGCTTTGTATGGTCCGGTGCAACTTCCGGATATAGCTCCACCGATGAGGATCCCACGGGTATGCCGGCCGATGTTTATTCGGTTACCATCACCGATGATCATTTCTGTATTGAACTTTTTGCCGACCTGGTAACCATCACAGAGCCCACTCCCATCAGTGTGACACTGGACGGTTCTACCGATGTATCTTGTTTCGGTGGCAATGACGGCACAAGCCAGATAACACCCAGCGGAGGTACCCCTCCATATCTGTTTGCATGGCTCGGTGCTTCAACAAGTCACACCTCAACAGTCGAAGATCCGGACGACCTGGTGGCCGACAGCTATCATCTGACCATTACCGATGCCAACTTATGCGTAGTCTCATACCCGAATATTGTTACCATTGATGAGCCTGCCCATCTGAACCTGTCGATCGACCTGGTGATCCATGTTGATTGCAACGGGGAAGCCACCGGTGCCATAGCGATCACCCCCACGGGAGGTATCCCTGATTATAGCTTTGCATGGACCGGGCCCAATGGATTCACTGCTATCACTGAAGATATATCCGGACTCGAAACCGGCGATTACAGTTTGACCATTACAGATGACCATGGATGTACCATGGATTTTATCGACCTGGTGAATATCACTGAAAACACAGCCATCACTGCCACATTTACCATCACGGACCTGAACTGTGGAGCACCCCTGCCCAGCAATGACGGCGCCATCGATGCAGCCATTTCGGGAGGCACACCCGGCTACACCTTTTTCTGGGCCGGCCCCAACGGATTCACTGCCACCACCGAAGATATATCCGGACTGGAGCCCGGCTCATATGTGCTGGAGGTCACCGACATCCTGGGATGTGTAGAGACAATGGCCGCACAGGTAGTAGGTGCTCCCCTGCCCTTTACAGTCACAACCACCCAGGTAGATATCGACTGCTTTGGAGCCGGCAATGGTTCCATTGACCTGACAGTGGCAGGAGGAACAACACCCTATGTTTTCGCATGGACCGGACCATCCGGCTATACCGGAACCACTGAAGATATTTCCGGACTGGAGGCTGGTGCTTACAGTGTCACCGTAACCTATTTTAATGGCTGTGCGGTACCATTTACCGACATTGCCACCATCGCAGAATCGCCCGAAATCCAGGTGGCATCTGTGAAGACAGATATCACTTGCGGCGGACTCACCGATGGAGCCATTGATATTACAGTTACCGGGGGCACGCTTCCCTATCTGTTTGCATGGACCGGACCTTCCGGATTCACTGCCACAACAGAGGATCTGACCGGACTTGAGGCAGGAAGTTACAGCCTTACCATTACCGATGGGAGCAGTTGCGTTGTCAGCTTCCCCAACCAGGAGACCATTATTGAACCCGTCTCTTTGGTAGCCAGTTATGTTTCTCATCAAAATGTATTATGCAATGGGGATGCCAGCGGTTCCATTGAGATCGATGTTACCGGAGGGATTGCTCCCTACCTGTTTGATTGGACCAACAGTTCAGGAACTACTGTTTCGAACATCGAGGATCCTGTGGGACTACCGGCCGGTACCTACTCCCTGGTGATCACTGATGCCGGAGGTTGTATATTTAGCTTCGCCGACCTGGCCACCATCACAGAACCCCCACTCCTTACTGCGGACCTGGCCAAAACAGATATTACCTGTTTCGGCAATGGAGATGGGACCATTACAGTGACAGCAGCAGGTGGAGCCGGAACCTATGATTACTCCCTCGATGGCTTAACCTACCAGCCGGGAGTTTCCTTTGGTCCGCTGGTCCCCGGGTTTTATACCATCTGGACCAGGGATGCCAATCTCTGTTTGGTCACAGATACCATCACCATCCTGGAGCCTGAAGAGATTTTGATCCAGAGTGAAACCACCAGCTACCTCTGCTATGGCCCCCTGCAGGGGGAGATCTCCATCAACGGGGTCACAGGAGGGGTTCCTCCATACGATTACTCCATCAATGGGGGAACAGACTATTATTCCAGCAACCTCTTTCCCAACCTGGCTCCCGGCAGCTACCAGACTATGGTCATGGATGCCACCGGGTGCAGTGTAAATGGCAACCTGAATGTTCTCAATGAACCACCACAACTACAAATTACATCCTATACACAGGAAGATATCACCTCCTGCTCTGATAGCAATGAGGGAAGAATCATTATCATTGGAGCTGGTGGAACAGGTACCATTTCCTATTCACTGAACGGAGATCCGCCCGTTACTTCAGGCGATTTCCAAAACCTGCCGGGAGGTACACATATAGTTACCCTGATAGATGATAATGGCTGTACGCTCGATACCACAGTCGAGATACTTACTCCACCCGAGCTTATCATAAATAATATCATCATCACTGATGTGACCGGGTGCAGCGGCGATACCAATGGAAGTCTCGAAGTGACAGGAACAGGGGGGACAGGCCTCCTGGAATACTCCTTGGATGATGTGACCTACCAGCCAACCGGAACATTCAGCAGCCTGGCTGCCGGGGACTACACCATCTGGCTCAGGGATGCCAATGGATGTTTTGTCACTGCCCCCGCATCCATCACTGAACCGGTTCCTGTGCTGGCCACCGTGGTAAAAACAGATGCAACCTATGGAAATGTGGGGACCATCACCATTTCAGATGTCACCGGCGGAACGCCGCCTTATGAATACTCCATTAATGGAGTGGCCGGTCCGTTTAGTGATACAACTGCATACACCGACCTGGTACCTGCCAGTTATCAGGTCATTGTCAGGGACAATAATGGATGTACCTATGAAGAGATGATTCAAATTCTGGATGCTCCTCCTTTGGATGTGCTGGTCAATGTCTCTCATGTATCCTGTTTTGGAGCCAGTGACGGATCCATTGAGTTTGTTCCCCAGGACGCAGAAGGAGCTGTAAAGTACTCCATCGATAACGGGGCAAATTTTACATCTGATCCACTGTTTGATAACCTTCCTGGCAATATCACCTATCAACTTGTGGCCCAGGATGATTCCGGTAAGCTCTTTAGGGGTGCGGTCATCATCATAGAACCAGCCAAGATTGTTTTCAATAATGCAGTTATTCTTGCTAACTGTAATGCATTTAGCGCAACTGGCGCCATAGATATTACTGTCACGGGAGGCTCAGGTACCTTTACCTTCCTCTGGTCCGACAGCGCTACAACAGAAGACCGTTCCAACATTCTGGCAGGGGTATATGAGCTGGTAGTTACAGATGGCAACAACTGTACCCGGAATGTAAGAATTGCTGTAAATAGTGAGGTGACGGTAGAGGCAGATGCAGGAGTAGAGGCCACCATCTGCTCCGGAGCATCCATTCAGTTACAGGGTGCCGGAAATGGAATACCTCCTGGGATCCATCGCCCTTCCTTTCAGATGAGACCATCCTGGACCCGGTGGCAGCCGGAATGACCGAACCAACCACTTTTGTGCTGACCATTACCGAAACCGCCAGTATATATAGGTGCTATAACAACGACTCTGTAACGGTGAATCTCTACCCATCAACGGACCTTGAGGTGACCGAAGACACCTTTGTTATATCAGGACAATCCATTCAGCTGGAGGCAACAGGGGGACCGTTTGATCAGTACAGATGGGAGCCTGAAACGGGACTCGACAACCCTACAGCTTACAATCCCATCGCCACGCCTCCCGAATCAACCTGGTATTTCGTCTTTGTCCTTAATGGGTATGGATGTGAAGAGGTGGACTCACTGTTTATTGATGTCATCGAAGATATCCAGGCTTACAATGTTTTCTCGCCCAACGGTGATGGAATAAATGATTATTTCGAAATCAAAAATGCAGAACGTTACCCGAAGATGCTGGTAGAGGTATACAGCAGGTGGGGCGATCAACTCTTTTCAACAGTGGGATATGGTAGTGGAAACGAGTGGGATGGCACAGCGCGCGGGAAAGAGGCGCCTGTTGGTACATACTATTATATCATTATCCCATACCAGGGGGCCAAACCAATTTCTGGGAACGTAACAATAATCAGGTAGCATGAAAAAGGTTACATACATCATATTGTTCACTATCGTTGCTGGTTCGACCGGACTGCAGGCACAACAAATGCCTCACTATACACAGTATATGTTCAATGATTTCGTGATCAATCCGGCCATTGCCGGTGTTTATGATTACTATCAGATCCGAACCAATCACAGGTTTCAGTGGGTGGGACTCCTGGATCCTCCCATGACCAACTCCATCGGTTTTTATGGTCCGCATGATAAACTGGATATGGGATACGGTGGATATGTGTACAGTGATGTCACCGGGCCTACCAGCAGGGCAGGAATCACTGGATCCTATGCCTATAATATTGCTGTGACAGGTGATATACGGCTCTCCATGGGTCTGTCTGCCAGTATCATGCAGTATCATATCGATGGAACCCAGCTCAATCCGGCAGATGTGTCCGACCCCAGCATTCTCTCTGTAGTCAGTACCTCTTACCTGCCCGATGCAGGACTTGGCCTTTACCTCTATGCCGATGAGTTCTATGTGGGCCTTTCAGTTGCCCAGCTTCTGAATAATAGTGTGAAGATCTTTGACAATAAGGACGGAGTGAACCGGCTGAAAACCCATCTCAACCTGATCGGTGCTTACCGCTTCTGGATCAATGAAGATTGGCTCATTGAGCCCTCCCTGATGGTCAAGGGTACCGCTCCAAAGGAACTTAGCTTCGATCTTACTGCAAGAGTCGAGTGGCAGAAAATGCTCTGGGGTGCTGTTTCATACCGTTTCCAGGATGCCATTGGAATCATGGTGGGTTACAGTTTCGATGAAATGCTCTTCTTTGGTTATGCCTACGATATCGGCATCTCCGCTATCCGGAAATACCAGACAGGATCGCATGAAATCATGATTGGCTATCGTTTTAATGATATCAAGTAATGTCGTGCCGACTTTATAATCCAGTTCTTATTCTCATCCTGCTGGTGATAACTTTCACGGCCTGTCAAAAGCAAAAAAGCATCACAGGAAAAGCGTTCATTGAACGTGAGGTGCTGGTTGATGTGCTGGTTGATATTCATCTGGCAGATGGTGTGACCAACGATCGAAAATTTCACAGGAAATATGATGTGGACAGCATCGATATTTTATCACCGATCCTGGAGAAGCACCAGGTATCCCGTCAAATGTTCGATACCACCATATTTGTTTACACCAGGAATCCGGAACTACTGGACCTGGTCTACAACGATGTATTGATAAAGCTGAATGTAATGCTGGATAAAAACAGCAAGGAAGAGCCCGCTAGTACACCAGAATTGTAACCAGCACCACTACCAGACCAAGGAGAAATCCGGATAGCACCTCTCCCCAGTGATCGCCCAGGGCCAGTCTTGAACTCCCTGTGAGTCCCCCGGTAAACAGCGTAAGCATCAGCAATCCCTGTAGCGGGGTCTCATACAAAAAAATCAATGCAATAATTAATCCTGTCATACCCCCCAGGGCCGCTGTATAGATAGAAACCCTGAATTTCAGGTTCAAAACCAGCACCATAAAAAGCGTTCCTGTCACCGACAGCGTATAAGCATGGATCATTTGGCTCAAAGGCAGCCTTTTGAAATAGATAAAGGTGATGATATAAAGCACCAGTATGATACTCTGTGGAATCAGTCGCTCCTCCTTTGTAACAGCCTGTCCACGCCTTAGAACCAGGCTCCTGTAATGGAGGATCGGAAGCATCATCAATGGAAAAACCAGTGTTCCCAGCGCCATCACAAACATAATAGCGCGCTTGACCGCCGGATCAAGCAAAGAGAGATAAGTACCCGAGTTCAGAATAATGAGCAGACCCAGGGATGGCATAATCAAAGGATGTAACAGGTAAGAGATAAACGGAGCTGCTTTTTTCATATCCTCTTCTATAGTTCCTTTCTTAACCGGGCCACCGGTAATCCGAGCTGCTCCCTGTATTTAGCCACCGTACGGCGGGCAATCTGGTATCCCTTCTCATTCAGAATTCCCATCAACCGGTCGTCCGTAAGCGGCTTTCGCTTCTCCTCGTTATTGATACAGTCCTGCAGGATCTTCTTAATTTCCCTGGTAGAAACTTCCTCACCACTGTCGGTTTGCATCCCCTCAGAGAAGAAATATTTTAATGCAAAGATCCCAAAATGGGTCTGTATGTATTTGCTGTTCACTACCCTCGAGATGGTGGAGATATCCAAATCTGTTATGTCAGCAATATCCTTCAGTATCATCGGGTGCAGCCTGGTCTCATCCCCTTCATAAAAATAGTTCCTCTGATACTCAAGGATCGCATTCATGGTCAGCAACATGGTATTCTGTCGCTGTCGGATGGCATCGATAAACCACCTGGCAGAATCCAGTTTCTGCTTCACAAAAGTGATGGCATTCTTTTCGTCCTTACTGGCCGAAGCTTTATTGGCATTGTAGCTTTCAAACATATCAGAATAGGTCCTGCTTAGTCTGAGTTCGGGCACATTGGTTGAATTCAGGAATAGCTGCAGGTTACCTTCACTCTCCTCCAGGATAAAATCGGGAACAATATGGTGAAAGGACTTGGACTGGGAATCGCCTATGGCTCCTCCCGGTTTGGGATTGAGCCTCAATATCTCCTCCAGTGCAAACTTCAAATCCTCCTCTTTGATATTGAGCCGCTGGATAATCTTTTCATAATGCTTATTGGTAAATTCCTCAAAATTGTTTTTCAGAATGGAGTGCGCCAGTCTGGTCACCGGTTGCTCAAGGTCCTTTCGCTCTATCTGGAGCAACAGGCACTCCTGCAGACTTCTTGCTCCCACGCCGGCGGGATCAAACTCCTGGATAATCATCAGAACCTCATGCAGCGATTCATAAGAGGCTTCCAGCCCTAAAGAGAAGGCCAGGTCGTCAGCTATGGCTTCCAGTTCCCTGCGCAGGTAACCATCATCGTCAATATTGCCAAGAATATATTCGGCGAGCACCACCTGTTCATCCGTGAGCCTTCTCAATCCCAGTTGACTCTTCAACTGTTCACGAAAGGTATTGCCCAGAGAAAAAGGGATCTCCTCCCGTTTTTCATCAGCAGAATAGTTCTGTGCATTCAATCTGTAACTGGGAATATCATCATCCTGTATATAATCCTCAAGTGAAAACTCCTCTAGCTGATCATCTGCCTGCTCCTCTTTTATCTCCTCTGTATCGTTAAACTCCCCCTCATCGCTTCCCTCTTCCAATACAGGATTCTCTTCCAATTCCTTTTTGATCCTCTGTTCCATCTGAATAGCAGGTATCTCCAGCAGCTTGATCATCTGGATCTGTTGCGGAGATAATTTTTGTAGTAATTTCTGCTGAAGCCTCTGTTTAAGCATCTTTTCTTTCCTAAAACTCTGCACTCCGTGGAGTACGCGGGAATGGAATGACATCCCTGATATTGCTCATACCTGTAATAAACATAATTAACCTTTCAAATCCTAATCCAAAGCCACTATGCTCAACTGTTCCAAATTTACGCGTTTCCAGGTACCACCACAATTCATCTTCGGGAATATCCATCTCTTTCATCCTGTTTTGCAACTTATTCAGCTCCTCCTCTCTCTGTGAACCTCCAATGATCTCTCCAATCATGGGGAAAAGCACATCCATTGCCCTGACCGTTTTTCCATCATCATTCTGCTTCATATAGAAGGCCTTAATATCCCTTGGATAATCGGTAAGTATCACCGGGCGTTTGTAATACTCCTCTACCAGGTATCTTTCATGCTCGGCCTGCAGGTCGAGGCCCCATTCCACCGGAAACTCAAATTTCTTATCAGCCTTCATCAAAATCTCAATTGCCTCTGAATAACTCTTTCTTTCAAAGGGATGGTCCAGAACAAACCTCAAACGTTCCAGCAAACCTTTGTCAACCATCTGATTCAAAAATTCAAGGTCATCCATGCAGTGATCCAGGGTATACTTTATCAGGTATTTCAGAAAATCCTCTGCCAGGTCCATGTTGTCATGGATGTCGTAAAATGCCATTTCAGGCTCTATCATCCAGAATTCTGCCACATGGCGGGGTGTATTGGAGTTCTCGGCGCGGAAAGTTGGACCGAAAGTATAGATAGACGAGAGTGCAAGGGCTCCCAGTTCACCCTCCAGCTGACCGGAGACAGTAAGATTGGTGGGGCGTCCAAAAAAGTCCTGGTTAAAATCTATCTCTCCCTCTTCATTTTTAGGGGTTTGATCCAGATCAAGGGTGGTTACCTTAAACATGGCACCTGCTCCCTCGGCATCCGAAGCCGTGATAATAGGGGTATGCAGACAGAAAAATCCTTTATCGTTGTAGTACTTATGGATGGCGTAGGCCAGGGCATGCCTGATCCTGAAGACCGCTCCAAAGGTGTTGGTCCGGAATCTCAGATGTGCGATCTCCCGCAAAAATTCAAAGGAGTGTCCCTTTTTCTGCAAGGGATACAGTTCTGGATCGGAGTCGCCCAACACCTCTATCTTTTTTGCCTGGATCTCCACGCTCTGACCTTTGCCCATCGACTCGACCAGTGTACCGGTCACGCTAATGCTGGAGCCGGTGGTAACCCTTCTCATCTCCTCCTCAGGAAACAGGTGCAGATCGGCAACAACCTGAATATTGTGAATGATGGTTCCGTCATTAACCGCAATAAAAGCCACCTGGCTATTTCCCCGCCTGGTCCGTACCCAACCTTTCAGCAGTACTTCCCTGTCTATCTCTGTTGCGCCTAGCAACTCCTTAACTGTCGATCTCTTCATCTCCTTTTGTTTAATCAAGCTACAAAAGTACAATTTTATCAAATTCGATTCGTTAACTTTATAATCTAAAAAGAATCAACTAAATTTACTTTCGTCCAAAAAAAAATATACCATGGAGCATGAGAGGAAATCCATTATGGTTACCTGGGATTTTTCCGCTGTATCTTACAATGCATTGAAGCATGCCGTTAAGATGGCGCACATTCTAAAAAACAATGTTTTATTGTTTCATATTGTGAATGATTCATCTGAAGAGGAGACCGCCAGAAAAAGAATAGAGGAGACAGTGGGGGAGATAAAAAAGGATCTCGGCGAAGAGGTGGGGTATTATGTTCACAGTGGCAAGATTTTCAAAGAGATTGCCGATTATGCCTCCAAGGAGGAGAACAGTGTCAACTTCGTTGTCATGGGGACCCATGGAATGAAAGGAGGACAAAAACTTTTTGGTAGCTGGGCGCTGAAGGTAATTGCCGGTTCGTCCGTTCCATTTATTGTGGTCCAGGATCAACCCCCGGAAAAAGAGAGGTATACCGATATAGTATTTCCCATCGATTTCAAATCTGAAAACAAAGAGAAACTTCAATGGGCCATCTTCATGGGTAAATACCTGAATTCGACAATACACCTTTATAAAGCACCTGTGCAGGATAAGGCCCTGCAAAAAAAGGTAAATGTCAATCTCAATTTTGCCATCCGGTTCCTGATCCAGAATAACATTGAGTATGAAATTCACACTTCGGCAAAATCAGGATCAGGCAACTATCAGAAGGAGTTACTTGCCTTCTGCAAAAAGATCAATGCCGATTTGATTCTGATCACCACCACCAAACATATCACCACGATGGACTATATTTTTGGGGCCAAGGAACAGTACCTCCTCTCCAACAATGAAAAGATCCCGGTAATGTGTGTAAATCCCAAGTCCAACTTCGCCAAAGTGGGCCAGTTCATGTACGGTTAGTATTCTGATCCCGATTACTTACTAACCATTAACCTACTAACCATTAACCTTTCCCATGTCCATTGCAGTAAAAGAGATTTCCAAACGATACGGTTCTCAACTCGCAGTGAACAGTGTCTCCTTCAATGTATCAACAGGAGAGATTGTCGGCTTTATTGGTCCCAATGGAGCTGGGAAGTCCACCACCATGAAGATGATTACCGGGACGCTTTCGCCCGACAGTGGATCGGTGATGATTAATGACCTGCCGGCATTGAAGTATCAAAAAGAGATCCGCGGGCTGATCGGGTACCTGCCCGAAAACAATCCTCTCTACCATGAAATGTATATCCGTGAGTACCTTCAATATGTAGCTGGTTTGTACCAGGTGACCGGAAAGTCGGCCAGGGAGAGAATTTCAACTGTTATTGAGATGACAGCCCTCTCCGCTGAAGTGGGTAAAAAAATCGGAAATCTTTCAAAAGGATACAGGCAGCGCGTGGGACTGGCACAGGCCCTGATTCACGATCCGGAGATCCTGATACTGGATGAACCTACCTCGGGATTGGACCCTAACCAGCTGGTGGAAATCCGGAATCTTATCTCCACCATAGGAAAAGAGAAAACAGTGCTCCTCTCCACCCATATACTTCAGGAGGTTGAAGCGATCTGCCACAGGGTTATTATCATCAACAATGGCGAGATTGTTGCGGATGAGGATGCCAAACATTTAAAGGAGAAGAGTGAAGGTCAAAACCAGACCATCCATATTGAACTGGATGGCCCCATC
>DAOWNM010000086.1 GCA_030642565.1 Bacteroidota bacterium
TGTCAGGGGGCGCCAGCGGTAGGGGAGGCCAAATGGTCCTGCCCCTGCATCTTTGGTCATATCCAGTTCGGTCCCCTCGAGGTGGTCCCTCATAAAATTCATCAGGTCCTTGTTGGAAATTTTCCGATTGGGTTTGATGTAGAGGGGCATCCTGTTCTCCAGGTCATCACCCTTTACATAATCGAAGTACTGCTCCATATCATCATTGATATCCTTGAAGAAAGACCATACACGCATGTCGCAGAACCTTGCTCCTCCAAAGGAGATAGGTGCATAGGTATCGGAAAAACTGAATGCTTCATCGGCTCCTTCGAAGTATCCTTTCTCGCGGGCAAAGGAGATTACATCCGGAGCGTAAATGCAGTTTTCAGGATCGTCCAGGGGAAACTGCCGTATCCTGGCCTGGTTGGCATGTCCCGATACATATCCGTCAGGAATCTTCACTGCCACCCATACAGCCCCTTTATGCTTATTGTACGATTTACCATCTTCTGTAACCATCTTGGTTCCTTTTCCTATGAGTTCCATGATCCAGACTTCATTGGGGTCGGCGATGGAGAATGACTCACCGGAGCTGCAGTATCCATGTTCGGCCACCAGATCACCCATGATATTGATGGCTTCCCTGGCTGTTCTGGCTCTCTGCAGAGTGAAATAGATCAGACTTCCGTAATCGATGATCCCGGTGGTATCGCGCAACTCTCTTCTTCCTCCGTAGGTTGTCTCACCAATAGCAACCTGGTGTTCGTTCATATTTCCAATCACCGAATAGGTGTGTGAAAGCTGGGGAATCCTTCCCAGGAACTTATTGGTGTCCCATTCATATACATCCAGCATGGCTCCCGGGGGATAGTCAGCGGCCGGTCTGAAATAGAGTTCCCCATATAATACATGGGAATCTGCAGCGTAAGTGATCATTGCAGTTCCGTTTACCGATGCACCCGGTGTAACCAGGAAATTGGTGCAAGCAATTGTGTTGCTACTCCAGATGGTCAGTGTCAGTACCGCTGTAAAAAAGAGTTTTCTCATCATATCTAAACTTTTGATTTTCGACTTTATGATTTGCATCAAAACGATGCGGCTGCAAGATTTCATTTTTCTGTCAAACTACCAACATAACCTATTAAATAACATAATTTGGAAGAAAAATTCCAGGTAAATGAAAAAGTTTGCAGGATTATTCGGTTGTGATTATCTTTGTGGCATACTATTTGTGCAATACAAACAGTAGAAGATTTCATAAGGTAGTTTAGTTAATAGTTCAGTTGGTAGTTTTAGTTAGTGTAGTAGGAGAGGGTCAATCGCCAGATTGAACCCTTTCCTTTTTTAAAACATATGGTCCAGCAGTGCTTCCCTGTCACCATCAGATAACTTATAATTAATTCCCTCTGCGCGGTTTCGGTTCATCAGCTTCAGGACCTCCTCCTTTTCAGACTGATCAATGCCGGCTTCATGGCATCTGAGGGGACCCCCCAGAGATTTGAAATAGGTCTCAAACGATTCGATTGTTTCATCCACGGTCTCTACGTCAAACAACTCTTTTCCCAGTTGAATGATCCGGTCACCTGCACGCTCTTTCAGCAGGCGCATCCAGGCTGGATAGATAATCGACAGCGTGGCTCCGTGGGGAGTGTCGTATAGAAAGGACAAAACATGCCCCAGTGCATGTACCCCCCAGTCGCCCGACTCCCTTCCGTACATGGTCAGGTTATTGAGTGCATTGGTAGCGGCCCACATGATATTGGCCCTCAGTTCATAATTGCCGGTATCCTTCATAAGCGCCGGTCCAAACTCCATAGCCTCTTTGATGATGGAGACTACAAAACGGTCCGAAAGGGTGGCTTCTCCTTTGCCGAACCATGCTTCAAGCGAGTGTGCAACCAGGTCGATAACCCCGTATGCCGTGTACTCTGCCGGCACAGATAATGTGTATGATGGATCAAGGAAGGAGTGAACCGGATAGATCAGGTCATTTTTATAACCGATCTTCTCCATGGTCGCTCCATTCTGGAGAACTGCAACTGCATTCATCTCAGTACCCGTGGCTGCAAGTGTAAGCACTGTAATCAACGGTATGGCTGCCAATGGTTCATGTTTTCCCGTCATCACCTTCCAGGCATCACAATCATCGGCAATGCATATGGCAATGATTTTGGCCGAGTCAATAACACTCCCGCCACCAACAGCTACCACCATATTCACATCTGCTTCTCGTCCTACTATGGCTGCCTCCATCACATCTTCCACCCTTGGATTGGGTTTAATCCCATTGAATTCCGTAATATCAATATCGTGTTTTTTCAGTTGTTCCAGCGTATCAATGTAACTGCCGTTTCGAAGCACCGAACCGCTGCCATAGACCAGTAATGCCTTTTTTCCAATCCGGGCGGCACTGGATCCAAGATCATTGACCACATTTTTTCCAAAGTGGAGTTTCACAGGATTGAAAGCGAGAAAATTGTACATAGCTGTAAGTCTAAATTCTGTAAATAGTCCCTGCAGAGATATCCTTTTTGCCACCGGTTACGCTGGCCAGACAATTGATTTCTCCACGAATCCTCAGGAGTCCGAGAAGGGCAAAAATGAGTGCCTCTTTATAGTGTATCAATCGTACTTCGGGTATCACCAGGGATGAAGTTGTATAATGCTTTAACCGTGTTACCAGGGTTTGGTTCAACGTTCCACCTCCGGTAATAAGGAGGGACTGAATACCTGCATCATTGATACCCCGCGAGATTTGCAGAGCGATATGCTCCAGTACGGTTGCCATTAAATCATTTGTGGCTATATTACTCTCCTGCATCAAAGGGAGGAATTGATCCAGAAACCACTCTCTTCCCAGCGATTTCGGTCCACTTGCTGAATAGTAATCCAGTCTGTTCAGCTTTTCAAACAGCTCTTTTTGAATAACCCCTTTTCGAGCCATCTCACCATCCCGGTCAAATGTAAGCCCCTCAAGGGCTGCCACACTGTTGAGTGCCATATTGGCCGGACAGAGATCGTAAGCGATCCGTTCTCCCTGACTGTTTTCACAGGAGATGTTGGCAAATCCACCCAGGTTCAGACAACCCTCAAATTTATTAAAGAGTATCCTGTCGCCCAGTGGAACCAGCGGTGCCCCCTGTCCCCCCTGTGCCACATCTGCACTCCGGAAATCATTGATGACCGTAACTCCTGTCTTTTCTGCCATGATCCTGCCGTTGCCGGCCTGTAGCGTTATCCCTCTCTGTGGATCGTGTAGAATGGTATGTCCGTGCGAAGCAATATAATCAGGAAGCAGGTTCCTCTTTTTATGAAATCCATTAAGTAGTCCGGCATAGCAACTTCCAAGTTCCAGATCCAGTTCATCGATATCTCTCCGGCTCCAGTTACAGGCCTGCTCCAGCTTCGACAGAAGTTTATCACTATAGGGAACAGTTTCTGCCTCAAGAATATCGTATTCCCACTGTTGACCATCCCAATCAAAATCACAGCATGCCAGATCCACACCATCCATGGATGATCCCGACATCAATCCGGTAACCCTGTACCTCTCTTTCATTGAACAATGTTTACCAGTTAAAAGTAGTATGCAGGAGGTTTACATTTCCCTTTTTGTCGGCCACATAAAGCTCAAGTTCATGCGCCGATCCTTTCGTAATGCGCTTTAGGTCAAATTTGTACAGAAGCAGATCACTCTTCGGGTCATACTCAAAAAGTGCCCATTGGTTGTCAATATAGCCTTCATAGCTTCCGATCCCGGAAAGATCATCAAGGATGGTGAAGCGCAGCTCCTTTCTGCCACTGTAGTCGTCTCCCTTACCGTTGTTTATAGAAATTATTTCAGGTGCAATGGTATCCAATGCAACACTGTATTCCCCAAAGTTTCTCAGTTTGGCCACCACGTTACCATCTCTATATTCGCCTCCTGCAGATACAACTTCATTGTCATCGTTGTGTGAGATGAGCAGTAGTTTTTTATATAGTGTTGGATCGATAGAAGGACTCTTAATGGAGAGGGTGTAGGATGAGTGTACCGGCACCTTCCTGCTGGCGATATGATAAAACGGGGTGAGTGATTCATCTGTCTGAGGGGAGATGGAGAATGTGAAGTCCATATTCTGATAGAGAGCATTGGCAGGTATATCTACACGTACCGGACCCTTTTCAAAGCTGTTGGCCTTGTTATATTTCATGGTGGTCACATTATCACTATCAGTATCGGGAACAGCAACAGCAACAGCAACAGTTTCGTTACTGCCCTGAAGGGTAAATTCGAGCAAAGAGCTGTTGCCCGCTACATCTGTGGCCACGATCCGGATCGGGTACCTCCTGGATTCATCCATCACCAGCGCCTGGTTATCAACTGATTTGTTATAGATCCTCAGCCTGTCGTTGGGCAGGCGATGAAGCCGGTGGGCCTTGATACCGGATCTGACGCGCTCTTCATAGTCGGTATGTGCATTAATATACCTTGTTTCGGAAAAGGAGAATTCATCCATTACATGGCTGTAAGAGAGCTTGTTGTCCACATACATTTCAAGTGTATAGACCCCGCACCTGTTGGAGGCGCCATCCAGGTAATCAAATACCTCCACACTGATACCCAGGGTCCCTGAACCATCAATTTTTGTCCCGTAAGGAATGGTATAGATACCATTGTCTTTGACAACCCGGATCGAAAGCCTTTCTGATTTACCATTCAAATGGATTCTATTGTCCATTGGATAGAGATGGAGCGAATGGAACCTGGGTGCCATCTGGTCCTTGATATCAAAATTATAGTTAAGCACATTGGTTGGATGCTGATTGGCAGAGGAGCGAATCTCAAAATGAAGATGTGGTCCTGATGAGCTGCCTGTGTTTCCCGAATAGGCGATAAATTCCCCTCTCTCCAGGGGAAACGTTTCCTGGTTCAGATAGAGGTCCACCATATGTGATTGCTCTTTATACTGCATACTGTTTACGTAGGCCGCAATATCGTCCCGGTATCGGTCCAGGTGTCCGTACACAGAAGTGAAACCATTGGGGTGGGTTATGTAGATAGATTTACCATATCCGTTGGCCTGAACCTTGATCCTTGAGATGTAGCCATCATCGATGGAGAAAACATGATGGCCAATGGTACCCTGGGTTTTGATATCGATACCCGAGTGAAAATGATCACTTCTGATCTCTCCAAAATTACCTGAAAGGTAGATGGGGATTTTCACAGGAGGATGGAAGGTGATCCCATCCTGCCCGATGCTGTATAGCATAAGGAATTGTATTATAATCAGGCTTATGGTTCTGCGCATCATCTTCTCAGGGTTATTGAAAATTCAAAACTATGGTTTTATTTTCAAGCTTGGCAGTTTCGGAATTGAAAGTTTTAAACGGATCAAAATAATTCTATATTTGTATTATATATCTCTGTTGAATGAGTGCTGAACAGATTGAAATACTTGAAGGAATCAGGCAAAAAATTCAATCGGCGAAAGTCCGGTTGAAGGAGCAGCAGGATGAGAACATCCGGTTGAAAGAGCAATATGAGGATCTTCAAAAATCGGTTCAGCAAAAACAGTCAGTAATTGATGAATTGGAACAGGAAAACCAGAAATTATCACTGGTAAACGGGATCATGGCAGATGGTGAAGCAACACAGGATGCCAGGATACAGATAAATAGAATTGTGCGGGAGATTGACAAATGTATTGCTCTATTAAACAAATAAGACGGGGATGACGGACGATATGCTTTCCATAAAAGTTCAGATTGCAGAGCGTTTTTACCCCCTGAAGATAAAACGCCAGGATGAAGAGAAGATCAGGCAGGCGGCCAGGTTGATCAATGATAAGGTTCTGAAGTATAAACAGAGATATACTGATAAAGACACACAGGATTTTATGGCCATGGCAACCCTTCAGTTTGTGATAAACCTGATCGATTGCGAACAACAACAAAATGTTGTATCTTTGGAAAAGGAGTTGGGGAGTTTGAGTAGTGAGCTGGATGAATTATTGAAATAAGAGTAATAGCGTTCTTATACATATTAAAGAGTTTGCCCGCATTGTTTCTTCAATTATTTTTGAAACTCAACATTTATCATTTTGGAGCAAAGCTCGGATTGCGAAAAGCAGGCCAAAGTTCCGGTTCGCCGGGATACTGAAACATTCAGTCATTGGACACTTGATATGATCCGGCAGTTCCACCCATGTTTTACTGGGGTTTTTTAAAATTTTGAGGGAATATGCGGGTTTTTTTATTTTCTAAAATGAACAACCTATGGAACTGTTAATGCATTTATTGGTGCTGCAGTCGCCCATGGTCATGTATCTTGTAATAGGAGGTGCTTCACTGCTGTTAGGAACAGGAGTTGCCTATTTCCTTGCCAATAAAGTTGTCAGGGGAAAGAGCAGTAACCTGCTCAAAGAGGCGGAAGTTGAAGCGGAGATGATCAAGCAACAGAAGATACTGCAGGCCAAGGAGAAGTTTCTTCAGCTAAAGGAAGAACACGAGAAGCTCATCAATGAGAAGAATGGAAAGCTGAATCAGAGAGAAAATGAGGTAAAGCAGAAGGAATTTTCTATCAACCAGAAGCAGGAGGATATACAACGGAAGAGACAGGAGGTAGATACCATCCGTGAAAATCTCAATGTGCAGCTTGAAATTATTGAGAAGAAAAATGATGAACTTGAGCGCTCTCACCGTATTCAGGTGGAGCAACTACAGACCATATCTGGACTTTCGGCTGAAGAGGCTAAAGAACAGCTGGTAGAATCCCTTAAGGAGGAGGCCAGGACAGAGGCCATGTCACTGATCAATGAGATCGTTGATGAGGCCAAGATGACAGCCAATAAGGAGGCGAAGAATATTGTAATCAAAACCATTCAGCGAGTGGCCAGTGAAACTGCTATTGAAAATGCGGTGACTGTCTTTCATATCGAGTCGGATGAGCTGAAAGGTAGGATTATTGGAAGGGAAGGTCGCAATATAAGGGCCCTGGAGGCTGCCACAGGTGTAGAGGTGATTGTGGACGATACTCCTGAAGCTATTATTCTCTCTGCATTTGATCCTGTACGAAGAGAAGTGGCCAGGCTTTCACTGCACCAGCTGGTAACCGATGGGCGTATTCATCCGGCCAGAATCGAGGAGGTGGTGGCCAAAACAAGGAGGCAGATTGAGGAGGAGATCATAGAGGTTGGGAAACGTACAGCCATCGATCTGGGGATCCATGGATTGCATCCCGAACTAACCCGTATGGTTGGAAAGATGAAATACCGCTCATCATACGGACAGAACCTGCTCCAGCACTCCAGGGAGGTTTCCAATCTCTGTGCCATTATGGCTACGGAACTGGGCCTGAATGCCAAACTCGCCAGAAGGGCCGGTTTGCTGCACGATATAGGCAAAGTGCCCGATGATGAGCCGGAGATTCCCCATGCAGTATATGGTATGAAGCTGGCAGAGAAATACAAAGAGAAATCCGATGTATGCAATGCCATCGGGTCACACCACGACGAGGTGGAGATGACCACACTCCTGGCACCCATTGTTCAGGTATGTGATGCCATATCAGGAGCCCGTCCCGGGGCACGCCGCGAAGTGGTTGAATCTTATATCAAGCGCTTGAAAGAGCTTGAAGCGATGGCCTTATCCTATCCAGGTGTATTGAAGACCTATGCCATTCAGGCCGGCAGGGAGCTGAGGGTTATTGTGGGAAGTGAGAAAGTCTCAGATAAGGATGCGGAGAGTCTCTCCTTTGATATAGCCAGGAAGATCCAGGATGAGATGACCTATCCGGGACAGGTAAAGGTTACAGTTATTCGTGAAACACGTGCCATAAGCTACGCCAAATAGTGAAAAAAGTTCTTATTACAGGCAGTGCAGGTTTTATAGGATTTCACCTGGCCAGGCAGCTGGTAGAACAGGGATTTTATGTAACCGGACTGGATATTATCAATGACTACTACGATGTGGAGCTGAAGTATGACAGGCTGGAACTGTCTGGGATTTCACGCGACAGCATTGGTTATAACCAGGTGGTAACAAGTAGTCATTCAGAGAATTACCAGTTTATCCAGCTAAAACTAGAGGACCGTGAGGCGCTTTATGAACTATTCGCTAACCGTCAGTTTGATGTGGTGGTTAACCTGGCGGCCCAGGCAGGTGTCCGTTACAGCCTTACGCACCCACAGGCATATATTGACAGCAATATCACCGGTTTCCTCAATATTCTGGAGGCGTGCCGGCACCATCCGGTTGAGAACCTGATCTATGCAAGCAGCTCCAGTGTCTATGGACTAAATAAGAACATGCCGTTCTCAGTGAAATCCAATGTGGATCACCCGGTGAGTCTCTATGCAGCCAGCAAGAAGTGCAATGAGCTGATGGCCCATACTTACAGTCACCTGTTTGGGGTTCCCACCATCGGATTGCGCTTCTTTACGGTTTACGGACCATGGGGACGACCCGATATGGCCCTGTTTCTCTTTACAAAAGCGATACTGGCAGGAGAGCCTATCCAGGTATTTAACCATGGAAAGATGGAGCGTGATTTCACCTATGTTGATGATATCGTGGGTGGAATCGAAAGAATGGTGCGCCACCCGCATATTAAAGAGGAGGAGTGGGAGCCAGAATCTCCCGATCCCTCTTTCTCTTCAGCACCTTATCAGATCCATAACATTGGGAACAGCAGTCCGGTGCAGCTTACCAGTTTTATAGAAGCCATCGAGAAGGCACTGGGAAAAAAGTCAGAATGGCAGATGATGCCCATTCAGCCTGGCGATGTGGAGAGGACCTGGGCCGATGTCTCCTCGCTGAAGAAGGATTATAATTACAATCCAAATACACCTGTGGAAACCGGTATCCAGCGGTTTGTTGAATGGTACAGGGAGTACTACAAAGTTTAGAGAGAGTGTATCATCAGGTTTTCTGGAGAAGGTTCTTGAGGAATAGAGCCTTCTCGGGCATACCCGATCGTTTGTAGGCATACTGCAGGTTGATAATCAGTCGTTCAATAATGTCTATTCCGGAACAAGGGGTGAAATAGAACTCCTTCTCTTCAATCTTCAGGTGTTGCAGGAAGTGCTGCAGCTCCTTTAGACCGAGAACGGATCCCTTATCTGACGGATTGATATAGAATAAAATATTATTAGGATCATCGTGGTACTCAGGATCGTAGTAGCAAAGCACGAAATTCCTGGGGAGGTTTACCCCGTAGATGGGAAGGTTCAATCTCCTGGCCAGTTCAGCATAGATCAACCCGAGTATAACCGGACTTCCTTTAAAGGTATCCATCACATGATTGACCAGGTAAAGCTGGGGCGTGTGTGCCTTTTTCAGGCTTTTATCAAACTTATGGATATCGTAAAGAAAGTAGTTGATGACCTTTACTTTTTCAAGGGCGGTCAGTTCATTGTTTAGTTCAA
>DAOWNM010000344.1 GCA_030642565.1 Bacteroidota bacterium
CTACAAAAAGAGTCCGGAAAAAGCGTTGGAATATCTTACTGAATACTCAAAGGGCAAAATGGAATCGGTGCTGGAGATGTATAACGGTCTGCACGACACGCTGATCATGAAGTACAGCAACAGCAGGTAAAACGAAAAAGGAAACAAATTGACTTTCAGGAACATATTCAGAATCATTAAACGCGATTCTTTAAGTATGGTCACCAACATGACCGGGCTCTCCCTGGGACTGGCCGCCTCCATTCTGCTGACCGCTTTCATCCTTTTTGAACTGAGCTATGACAGGCATTTCACTCATTCAGACAGGATCTGCAGGCTCAACTCCATCTGGATCAAGGAGGGTGAAAAAGAGATCATGCCCATCAACCTGAGGGAAGCCTATACAGAACTCCCGGAGCGGGTATCGGGCATTGAGGCGACTGTTCAGATTTACAGGGGATTCCAGCGGGAGCTTACATTGAACGAAAACAGGTACCAGGAATTGAACCTGCTCTATGTTGATCCCGACTTTTTCAGGTTATTCGACCTGGAGATGCTGGAGGGAAACCCCGAACATGCACTCAGGGAGACCAATGGGGTGATCCTGACCGAAAAGATAGCTAAACGAATTTTTGGAACTACACAGGTCACAGGGAATGCCCTGGAGATGGAGGGAAAAACCTATACCGTAACCGCAGTGGTAAGGGATGTACCACCCAATACCCATTTCCAGTTCGATATACTGATGCCCATGGCGGCAGTCGACAACCTGCTTTATCTCGGGGGACTGGAATTTTTTACCTATTACCTTATGGAAGAGGAGGCTGATCATGAGATGGTTAGAAAGACCATATGTCGTGAGAACACAAAACTGCTTCAGGAGGGGTTTGGCGATTTTGGAGAATCCTCTTTCTCCTCAAACACTGAAATGCTGGGGCGCCTGCACCTGCATACCGTTGTAACGTGGGACCTGACGCCTCCGGGAAGTATGAAAAACATTGTGATCATGCTGCTCATCGTGATTACCGTTATGTTCCTGGCACTCTCTAATTTTGTAAACCTGTACATCCTGAACGGGGCCAAACGCTCCAAAGAAATTGGCATCCGAAAGGTCAATGGTGCCAGTCGCCCTGTTATGATCCGGCAGTTCTACTCCGAAACAACAGTGGTGGTTACCATTGCCTTCCTGGCGGGGACCGTGCTGTCGCTGCTGCTTATACCGGAATTTGGAAGGGTGATGCAGCGGGAATCCTATATGGAGATTATCCGTTCACCCTGGCTCTACCTGGTCCTGGCAGCTGTCTACCTGGCCACCATCCTGGTCTCCGGGTTCTATCCGGCATTGCTGCTAAGCCGCTCCGCCCCTGTCCCGCTGATTCTTGGTATGGTCAACCCGGCCGGGGACAAAAGCTTGCTCCTCAGGGTGGTAAGCATCATGCAGATTACCATCGCCATCTTCCTTCTGATCAACCTGCTGGGAATCAATACCCAGATCCAATACCTGAAAAACCTCTCCCCCGGCTACAATCCGGAAAATATCCTGCTGGTTTCAAACCTGAACGAACAGCTTGTGCAGGATTATCCCGCTCTCAGGGATAAGCTACTGGGAATCAGTGGAGTGGAAAATGTGGCTGCTTCGGTTCACACCATCGGTGCCGGATACAGCGGTCAGGGTATCAGGATGTATGGCGAGTTGCCCGACAAAAGCAAGGGCATCTCCGAGTACCGTGTTCAACCGGGATTGTGTAACCTCTACCAGTTTACCCTGAAACAAGGGAGGTTCCTCGACCCAGATCGACTTACCGATAAAAAGGGGGTGATCCTGAACGAAGCAGCAGTAACCATGTTGGGGAGCAGACCCGAAGAGATTGTTGGTCAATCGGTAATCATGCATGAGGATCCCCTGGAGGTGGTTGGTGTAGTCAAAGACTTCCTCTACGAGTCTGCTGCCATGCAGGTAGAACCCATGGTCATCACAGCTTACCAGGATTGGATCAGGGTGCTGTCGATCCGCTTCAGGTCCGATGCCGATCCTGGAGAGATCATCCATTCCGTAGATAAAACCATTCAATCGTTCGACGAAGATTATATCATCATGCACCGCTTTGCCAGTGATATCTATTACGGGTATTACGAAGGCGAAGAGTGGCTTCGGAACATCATGGGGGCCGGCTCCCTCCTCTCCATGCTTATTGTACTCCTGGGAATCTGGGCGCTGGTTTCCCATCACATTATGAGCCGTACCAAAGAGATCAGCATCCGGAAGGTGATGGGAGGATCCAGCAGAGAGATGCTGCTCCTTATCTACACCTCCACGCTGAAATGGAGCATAGCCGCTTCTGCTATTGCTGTACCGCTTGGATGGCTCTACCTGGATAGCTGGCTCACTGATTACTCAAACCGTATCCCGCTCTACTGGTGGCTGTTTGTGCTCTCCATACTGGTTGTACTGCTGTTCCAGGCGTTGATCACCCTGGGTCAGACCTGGAAAACGGCCCGCAGAAACCCGGTTGATGGATTGAGGTATGAATAGCTATCTTTGGCACTTCTCTTTCTCTGAAAAAAAAA
>DAOWNM010000247.1 GCA_030642565.1 Bacteroidota bacterium
GCAGATCTGAGATCTTTTGCTACTTGGCCAACCAGGGGATACAGTCTGTTAAATGCTTCCTGAACTAAAAGATCAGTCTCATGCTAAAGGTGACGGGGATCAGTTCCGACCTGATACGGATCAGTTCGGCCATACCATTGTCCAGCCCTGCGATGGTCTTTAGATTGGTGATGTAATAGCCTCCCTTGATATTGGCGAACAGAATCATCCTCCGGGTGAGGTCCACATCAACTCCTGCCTGGAGATATGCACCGAAAAACCAGTCGCCGGCAATGTCTCCATGCCATTCATCAATGGTTACAAGGTCCACCGCGTGAATTGAAGATTACGTTGGTACAGCTAAACAGGAATAAATTCCAAATTCCGGCAGCTCAATATAGCAACAGAATTCAGATACCCAAACCAGGCATTTTATATTTAAAAAAAAGAGCCAGAACCCACCCGATGCAAATCCGGGATCCTGGCCCTCTGATATTCAGCCGACCACTGAATTACGTGAGCGCATTCGCCGAGCTCCGCTTCGCTACGGTTCTCCGAAGTCTAAAAACTGCCAAATTTGAATGTCATCCCCACGTTCCAGCCCCTCAAAGCATCGGAGGAGGCGTTCTCCATGATGATATTGGAGGTATAGCGGTAGGTACCAAACAGGGAGAGCCTGAAGAACCGTACCAGGTTGAATTCCAACTCCACTCCCGCTTCAGCCACAAAGAAGGCTGTGGCATTTTCCACATAACCATCCCAGTACTCATACGGGTCGTGCCAGTCGGAACTGTAAGAGGTGTTGGCCACACCACCGGCACCTACCAGGATGGGAAAGGAGAGATGTACCGGGAACCATCCAAACAGAATCGGCTCCATGATGAGTCCGCCGTACCCCCCGGCAAGCGAGTAGTTCAACTCGTCCACCGCATTGTAAATAGGGTCATTCACAAACCCGTATCCACCCATTCCCAGTCCGAATCCATGGCCAATCACCCATTCGCCGCGTCCGCCCATAATAATGGCATCCCGGCTGTTGATCCTGGTGTAACCTATCGAGAAGGCACCATAGCCTCCACTACCCGAATGGGGGTCAAAAAGGGTCTGTACCTCCCCGGGATTTCTCTTCTGTTTCTTTGCGGGAGCTTCATTTTCGGCCTCCTGGGCCACCACTGCCGGCAACGCCAGAGCCAGCAAAATAAGCAGTGTAGCAATCTTTTCCATCTCTATTTTCTTTTGATTTAATCTCAGTTGTTTATTGAAAGCGTCTCAAATCATTGTGTCAGAACATATATCTGACGTGGAATCCAAAATCCCACAGGTTGATCCCGAAAACCTGTTTCAATGAGATCTCCATATGGGGCTGGAAACTCACCCCAAAACTCATGGGAAGCTTTACCAGCCTGTAATCGATTCCCACGTAACCATCGATGCCGATCACGGGGGTAAAGATCTCCCTTCCGAAGTAAACCTCGCGGAACAGAATCTTGTAACTATCAGTGAAATAGAATCCGGCGTGTGCACCGAATCCATATAGAAATTCCCAGTTTCCCAGTCGGTCCATGCCTATTTCCCGGTGTTGCTGACGAATCATGGTGAAGATGGCGCCCTGGTCCCGGTAGCAAAGCTGCCCCTCGTAGGAGAGCTCCTCCTCCAGGTTCACCCTGAAGGTGATTCCCCCCGAATATCCACCCCGTATTCCCACCTCTTTATTATAAAATTGTGAGAAGGCAGCAGGTGACAGGCAGAGGAGAAGTATGATGATGTAAAGGTTTCTCATAGGAGATTACTTATAGGAGATTACTTATAGGAGATGTTGATAAAGCATTTCTGAAGGGCATCGATGTTTACCTGTCCCACCGGTTCGTTTCTCCCCATGGTTCCCACGGTTTTGAAATGATCCTTTCCTGAAGGAGAATCTTCCGACAGCACCTCTGAACCGGGGAGTCTCAGTATGGATTTTTCATGGTGAAGGATATCAAAGCCCAGACTGGTTGCCCTGTCAAAATAGAGGGTGACATCGGTATAGTCCGATTCCACATAGATTTTGCTGAAGCCGGGCATCACATGCTCGATGGTCAGCTTCCCATATTTCATATAGAGATCGCATTCACGAAGAAAGTCATAGACCCACACCTGCGTGAAGTTGCTCTTACCGTAGAAGTATTCCACATGTTTAAAATAGAGCTTGTCCCTTCGGGAGTCGATCTTCAGTACATTGACACTGTCCACATTCAGTTTGGATGATTTGCTGATCAGATCGAGCTGACTCACCTCGTCGAGAACCAGGTCGGAGTAGGAGAGCTTCAGGTTGGCCGACCCCAGCGATTTGATCATCCCGTTGGCAAAGCTGAGTGAGAGGAGAGCATTTCCCCTGAGCCTGTTGGCTTTCAGAACTCCGTTGGAGAGTGTAATATCGACCTTTCCGTCCAGGTCGTCCATATATATATCGCCAAACTTGTTATTGAGTACCACATCCATATGGGCAGGGAGATAGACCATGTAATTGATCTCGATCCGTTTGTTGGTTCCGGTAATAGTATTGCTGATGGATTTCAGCTCGGAAGCCAGCCGGCCGCTTTCACTCTCAATTACCGTTTTGGCAATGATATAGCTGTTGGTTCCTGTGAAGTCTATCTGAATGCCCTCCTTCAGCTTCCTCAGTTTGGAGTTGCTTGATTCGGTCAGGAAGATATCCACATCCACAGTTACGGAATCTTTGTCCCACGTCACCACCTGGATCTTCCCATACTTGTTCTGAATCTCCAGGGTTGTCTCAAGTGAGGCAGGAAAGCTCCTGCTCACGCTGCGTCTGTCCGTATGGTCCTGAGCCGGGGCAAGGGTACCCAGCATCAGCGCCGAAAGGAGCAGCAGCCTCCTGGGCCTAAAGAGAATATGATTCATCTTTCTCATAATCTTGATTCTCCTTTTCTTTTAGTTGATTAAGCAGGTCTTCCAGGATCTCCAGCTTCATCCGGTAGTTGAGGATCATGGCTTCGATCACCTCCGGGTTGGAAGCGTTGTCTTTCAGATCCTCCTTCAGCTCGCAGTAGACCTCGTCCAGCTCATCCATATCGACTATGAGCATCTCTTTTGCAGCCGGATCGGAAGCCAGGAATGGCTTAAGCTCCTCGTAGCGGTCAGAGACCATCTGGCTGTAGTACTGCTCGGTCTCCATGATCTCCAGATAGAGATCGCTGCTGTAGCGATCCGGACCGGCCTTTTCGCCTGTCAGGAAGTAGATACCTGCCGTGGAGCCTGCAAAAATCATAGCCACTGCTGCTGCAATCCTGAGCCAGCGCATGGGTCTGCGTTCCTGGTCTACAGGTTTGTTGGCAGGGTCGATCTTCAGCCAGACGGAAGGATCGGGCTCATGCAGATCAAACTGCTCACGGTGCTGCTTCACAAAATCTTCTAATCGGTCACTCATGGCTCATCAACATTTCTTTAATTTTTTGCTTGGCTCTTAAAAACTGGCTTTTAGAGGTCGATTCGGTTACGCCCAGTATTTCGGCGATCTCCTTGTGATCATACCCTTCAAGCAGGTAGAGAGAGAAAACGATCCTGTAACCTTCAGGCAATTTCTCAATGGCTTTCATCACGCTGTCTGCCTTGAACAGGATCTCCTCGTAATCGACAAAATCGTTGTCAGGCATCGGATCGTTCTGTTGTTCTGTGTAAACCAGATCCACCCTTTTTTTCTTAAGGTGGTTGATACAGGTATTCACAACAATCCGCTTCAACCATGCCCCGAAGGACGACTCAAACCTGAAAGAACCCAGTTTACTGAAAGCATATGAAAACGACTCCTGGAGCATATCCTCAGCCTCCTCCTGCCGATTGGTCATCCGGTAACAGATGTTATACATCGCCTTGTTGTAAAGAGTGTATAACTGGTACTGCGCCCGAACATCACCTCTCTTACACGATTCGATCACATCCCTGTGTATATCCTCGTATTTAGTCGTCAAAGTATTACGCTTTCAATGGGAAAGACAAGGTAGTTTATCCCAGGTTGCATGGCACCCCGGGTATGTTAATTAATTAGTGAGTTAGTAAGTTAGTGAAAATGGGAAATATGAAAAACCCTCAGGTTTTTCCTGAGAGCAATATATACCTCTTTTTCTGCCAATTCCCTGGCAGAAAGCAGCTCATTGGTCAAATGACTATTTAACTACTCCAATCTTCAGGCCAAACGTGGGCATTACCCCTGAGAAATCGATATTTTGCGACTGCTTATATTTGGTGATTTTTGCATCTCCGTCATATTTACTCAGACGAACGATTCCGCCCACATAGAGATCAGC
>DAOWNM010000226.1 GCA_030642565.1 Bacteroidota bacterium
GGTGATCGACAGGTATGGGATCCACCCCAACAAGGTGGTCACGGTTTACAATGCGGTAGATCCCTTGTCGGATTATGAAAAACTTCAGATGAAGCGGGGGGTTACCGACAAGGTTGTTACTTTCCTGGGAAGGATCACGCTGCACAAAGGGCCGGAGTACTTTGTCCAGGCTGCATACAAGGTGCTTCAGAAAATGGATAATGTGAGGTTTGTAATGGCCGGTAGTGGAGAGTTGCTTGAAAAGATGATTCACTGGACCGCATCGCTGGGAATCTCCGACAGGTTTCACTACACGGGCTTTCTAAAAGGGGATGATGTATTCAGAATGTTCTCCATCAGTGATGTTTATGTTATGCCATCGGTTTCAGAGCCCTTTGGTATATCACCCCTGGAGGCGATGCAATCCAATGTGCCTTCCATCATATCCCATCAATCGGATGTGGCGGAGATCCTGAATTACGCCTTCAAGGTCGATTTCTGGGATGTGGATGCACTGGCCGATGCCATTTACGGACTCCTGAACTATCCTGCACTTTCAGAGATGTTTAAAAAGCATGGTGTTGTGGAGGTAGATGATATGAAGTGGGAGAATTCGGGTAAGAAGGTCCACTCCATCTATAAAGAATTTGTTCAGTAGAAAAATAACAAGCTATCATATGAGAACCATTTGTCTCTACTTCCAGGTCCACCAACCCTTCCGGTTCAGGAGGTACCGTTTTTTCGATATTGGGAACGATCACTACTATTATGATGATTATTCCAATGAATCGATCCTTCAGAAGGTGGCACAGAAATGTTATCTCCCTACCAACGAGCTGATTTTGAAACTGATAGAGAAGCACAAGGGCCGTTTTAAAATCGCCTATTCCATTTCAGGGATTGCCATGGATCAGTTTAGACTCTATGCTCCGGAGGTGCTGGAGAGCTTTAAAAAACTGGCCGATACGGGGAAGGTAGAGTTCCTTTCGGAAACATATGCTCATTCGCTTAGCTCACTGAAAGGGAGAGAGGAATTTGAACGCCAGGTCAAAGCACATGACCAGTTGATTAAAAAGCACTTCGGACAGGAGCCGAAGGTTTTTCGCAATACAGAACTGGTCTACTCGGATGCAATCGGTGCCATGGTGGCTGATATGGGATTTAAAGCCATGCTTACCGAGGGTGCCAAGCATGTACTGGGATGGAAGAGTCCCAACTACCTTTATTGCAATGCCATCAATCCCAAATTGAAACTGTTGCTAAAGAATTTCAAGCTTAGTGATGATATTGCCTTCAGGTTCTCCAATAAGGAGTGGCCCGAATACCCACTGACCGCTGACAAGTATGTAGATTGGTTAAATCAGACTCCTGAAAATGAAGAGGTCATCAATCTTTTTATGGATTATGAGACTTTCGGAGAGCACCAGTGGAAAGAGACAGGGATTTTTGATTTTCTGGAGGCTCTGCCGGGGAGTGTTTTCAGTAATTCACCCTTTACCTTCAGTACGCCATCAGAAGTAGCACGGAAGTTGCAGGTGGTTTCTGCAGTGCATGTGCCCCATCCCATCTCATGGGCGGACGAGGAGCGTGACCTCACAGCCTGGCTGGGAAATGAGATGCAGCATGAAGCATTTGATAAACTCTATTCACTTGAAGGGAAAGTGTATGAATCGGACGATGAAGGCATCAAACAGGACTATGTTTACCTGCAGGTGAGCGATCACTTCTATTATATGTCCACAAAGTTCTTCTCCGATGGAGAGGTTCATTCCTATTTCAATCCTTACGACACACCTTACGATGCGTTTATTAATTTTATGAATGTATTGAGTGACTTTGAGATCAGGGTCAATGCTGCTGTGCGTTCCAATATGGATAACAATGTGGCCCGTCTGAGCAAGATCATCAGGGAGAAGGATGAACAGCTGGAAAAGCTGGAGAAGCGTTTGGCAACCAAAAAGAGCTCTGTCCCAAAGCAGACAGTTACAATAAAAAAGAGTACTGCTACGAAACAGACAGCTTCTGTAAAGAAGCGTTCGACGGGCAAGAAAAGCTAAAAATCTGAAACATATTAAAGAATGAGGAAGCCTGATTATTTATTTGAGGTTAGTTGGGAAGTATGTAATAAAGTGGGAGGGATCCATACTGTGATCTCCACTAAAGCTCTGAATGTTGTTAAAGAGCTGGCAGATCAGTATATCACCATAGGACCGGATGTATGGAGAGAGAGCCAGGAGCATCCCGAATTTGAGGAGGAGAGCAGCCTGTTTTCCGACTGGAGAGAACATGCAGCCAGGAAAGGCCTCCGGGTCAGGATCGGGCGCTGGAAGATTGCTGGTAGTCCCATCGCTGTGGTGCTTGATTTCACCACTTTTATTCATCAGAAAGACGAGATATTCAAAAACCTCTGGGAATTCTATAAGCTGGATTCAATAAGCGGACAGTGGGACTATATAGAGCCGGCCCTCTTTGGATATGCAGCCGGACAGGCCATTGAGAGTTTTTCCAGGTATTATGACCTGGAAAAGAAGAATCTGGTTGCCCATTTTCATGAGTGGCAGACCGGTGCCGGTCTGCTTTATCTGGAAAAGTATCAACCCACCGTAGGCACTGTATTTACTACCCATTCCACCACAGTGGGTCGTTCCATCGCAGGCAACAACCAGTCCCTTTACAGCCAGTTGGAGCATCTGAATGGCGACCAAAAAGCCAGGGAGCTGAATGTGGTTTCGAAACATTCCCTTGAGAAACTGGCAAGTACACATGCAGATGCTTTTACTACTGTAAGTGAACTGACTGCCAGAGAGTGCCTCCGTTTTCATGAGCGGAAGGTGGACGAAGTGCTGCCCAATGGATTCGAGGACCGTTTTGTTCCCGATGCATCTGCGTTTGCAAAGAGTAGAGCAACTGCAAGAGAAAAGATGCTGCAAGTTGCTTCTGCACTTACAGGTGATCCACTGCCTGAGGATACTATGTTGATGGCCACCAGCGGTCGTTATGAGTTCAGAAACAAGGGAATCGATCTCTTTATTGATGCATTGGGAGAGTTGAACAGGCATAAGAATTGTCCCGGCAAGGCCGTTGCATTCCTCCTGATTCCGGCCAACCATTATGGTCCTCGCAGGGATCTGCTGGAGTCGATCGGGAAGGGCGGTATGAAGGAGATTTCCCAGCACTGCCTGACCCACAACCTGCATTACGAGGAGCATGACCAGATCCTGAACAGGATTAAAAGCAACGGACTTAACAACTCTCCTGAAGACAAGGTAAAGGTGATCTTTGTTCCCTCGTACCTGAATGGCGATGACGGGATCTTTAACCTGGCATATTATGATATTCTGATCGGACTTGACCTGACCATCTTTCCGTCTTATTATGAGCCCTGGGGTTATACCCCGCTGGAAAGCCTGGCATTCAGTGTGCCCACGGTGACCACTTCGCTCACAGGATTTGGCCTTTGGGTGAACAATAAATACAAAAAGGAGGTACCCGGAATCACCGTGATTCCCCGGGACGATTTCAATGACAACGAGGTTGTGAAAGGGATCAGTCAGGCCATTTCAAATAGCTGCAAACATAGGGGTGAGACCGGGAGACCCAACCGTGAGGGTGCCCATGCCATCTCCCGGATTGCACTTTGGGACAACCTGATCAAACATTACTGGAAGGCGTATGATTATGCACTGAAGAGTGCCGAAGGGAAGGAGATCGTTTACTATGAGAAGGAGCGGATTGAAAAGCTTCCGGAAACAGAGCAGGCACTGGTGGATATTCATCCCTACTGGCGCCGGGTACTGGTACAGCAGAATATACCTGAAAAACTTAAACCCCTGGAGGAGCTTTCACGCAACCTGTGGTGGTCATGGACCCAGGATGCCATTGACCTGTTTGCATCCATCGATCCGGAGATGTGGGTTGAAGTAAATGAGAATCCGGTGGAATTGCTGGAACGGCTCCCTTATGTTACCCTTAAAAAACTGGAGACAAACAAACGGTTTATTCAGAAGCTTCAGAAGCTTCACGGGATCTTTGTGGCATATATGGAGGAAAAACCGAAAGAGGGGATGCCGGGCATTTCTTACTTTAGCATGGAGTACGGGATACACAATTCATTGAAGACATTTTCGGGGGGACTGGGGCTTCTGGCAGGGGATTACCTGAAGGAGGCCAGCGATTACAACATTCCATTGGTCGGAATCGGATTGTTATACAGGTATGGATATTTCAGACAGGTGATTTCGGCCGGGGGGGAACAGGTGGCCCTCAGTGATGCCCAGGATTTTTCAAGATTGCCTGTTACTCCTGTCAGGGATGAACATGGAAACTGGAAGGATGTGCAAATTGTACTTCCCGGGCGTACCCTGTTTGCCAGGATATGGAGGGTTCAGGTAGGAAGAATCCCGCTGTACCTGCTCGATACTGATTATGAAGACAATCAGGAGGGGGACAGGGGAATCACTCATAACCTTTACGGGGGGGATAACGAAAACCGTATGAAGCAGGAGATTCTGCTGGGTATTGGCGGTATCAGGGCTCTAAGGAGCATTGGTCTTGATACGGACCTCTATCACTGTAATGAGGGACATGCTGCTTTTACGAGTCTAGAACGGTTAAGGGAATATATCCAGAACGGGAACATGACCTACCCCGAAGCGGTGGAACTGGTTCGGACATCCAGCCTGTTTACCACACATACACCGGTTCCTGCTGGTCACGACTCTTTTGAGGAGGATCTGTTACGGACCTATATGGCACATTATCCCGAGCGATTGAAAATCACCTGGAACCAGTTTATGAACCTTGGGA
>DAOWNM010000252.1 GCA_030642565.1 Bacteroidota bacterium
CAGTGAAGAACTCACCATCGCAGGTGGCACAGTAAGAGATACCACTCCCCTTAAATTCGTCCTCGCCGGGTATCTGAAGCGGTCTTGGGCTACCTCCCGGGGCGAGGATCATGCTCCGTGAACGGAACTCCCTGCCATCTTCCAGTACTACACGCTTGATCTCTCCATCCAGATCGTATGACTTGATCTTCAGGTTGGATTTGATTTTACAGCCAAACTGTTTGGCCTGTTTTTTCATGGTATTGGCCAGCAGATACCCGTTGGTTTTTTCAACCCCCGGGTAGTTGGCAATCTCATCGGTGAGCACCATCTGGCCACCCACCGCTCCTTCATTCAGGATCAGGGTGGAGAGGCGGGCACGGGAGCTGTAAATGCCGGCGGTCAGGCCAGCGGCTCCCCCTCCCATAACAATTACATCATATATTTCGTCCATGGTCATGCTCAGCCGTTTTCCACGTTCAAGGTGCTGAATTGCTCCTCCAGAATGGAGGTCACCTGCTGCATATTCTGAATACTGCTGGTTGCTTTGGCAACTTTGCCGTTTTTATAATACATGGTGAAGGGAAGTCCCATAAATCCATAGCATGCAGAATCATTTCTTATAATCCCTGCTTCGGGTGTATCGAATGACATTACGGCGAATTTCACATCGGTATGTTCCTCTTCCAGCTCTTCCATTATATCATATACGGGGATACACATTGGACCCATGCGACCGCAGCATACCATCACATTTTCGTTCTCAGCAATCATCTTTTCAAGTTCAGCTGCAGTCTCAATCTCATGTAAATCTGTGTGTAACATTTTCATATCGTTCTGTTTTAAATAATTTTTGCAAAGATCCTGCTTTTGCAGGGAATGAGCGCCATGGGTGATAGCGGGATTTGACAGCTTTTTTACTATCATTTTTCACTATCTTTGGTTTGTTTTTTTGCGAACCGAAAAGAGGCATATAGATGGCAGATCAGAGTCATAAACAGGGAGGGAGCAACCGGAAGACAGAGCCGGACTGTTTTCATCTGATTTCCAGGGAGGATCTGGAGTTGCTTAGTGAAAACAGGACCCAGATTATCTATCTGAAAGGGGAGACCGTTTTTAAACAGGGGGCCTTTGCACCCCATGTACTGTTTATTCAATCGGGACTCATCAAGGTCTACCTCCAGACCGGCCGGAACAAGGTTCAGAATCTGTGGATCTCGAAAAGCGGTGATTTCCTGGCGTTCTCCTCACTTTTCGGGGAGAGGACCTACTCCTATTCGGCCGTGGCCATGAAAGACGCTGAACTGCTGATGATTGATAAGGAGAGTATGAGAAACCTGTTGCAGACCAATTCTGAATTTGGTTTCAGAATTACCTCCAAAAACTACAATTCGGAAAAGCATCTGATGGAGCTTGTGGCCAGCCTGTCATACAAACAGATGCGTGGTAAACTGGCCACCGCCCTGCTCTACCTGACCTCGGAAATACTCAGGGACGAAGAGGTGTTCAGTTATCTCACCAGACAGGATATTGCCGGTTTTGCCTCCATTTCGGTAGAGAGCGTGATCAAGTTCCTTAAGGAGTTCGAAAAAGAGGGAATTCTGGTCCTTGACAACAAGAACATCACTGTCACAGACCCGGAAAGGTTATCGGAGATCAGCGCAACCGGCTAGCCTGGTGAGTAGGCGAATCCGATTACTTCACCACACCTGTAAGGATTTTAGAGTTAATGTGTTGAATGCAGGTCTCATCATTGCCTTTTTGTATTGATTTTATATAACTTCGAATTTGTCGGGCATTTTTAGAATTCTTTTATATTTGTCAGGTCTTAAAAACAGATTAATATGCGTATTCTCGTTTGTATAAGTAATGTGCCGGATACCACCACCAAGGTGAAGTTCTCGACCGACCACGCGACCTTTGATGACAGCGGAGTTCAGTGGATTATCAATCCATGGGATGAACTGGCTTTAACCAGGGCCATGGAGCTGAAGGAGGACGCCTCCAACCCTCTGTCTAACGTGACTGTGGTGACTGTTGGCCCTGCCACTGTGGAGCCCACTCTTCGAAAGGCGCTGGCCATTGGGGCCGACGATGCCATCAGGGTAGATGCTGTATCTGCTGATGCCCATTATGTGGCTGCACAACTGGCAGCAGTTGCCGGCAGTGGCGATTTCGGGATGATCCTTTGTGGGATCGAGTCGAGCGATTACAACGGATCGGCCGTTGGAGGAATGATCTCTGAGATCATGGGAATACCTTCCGTATCGGCTGTCTCAGGGCTAAAATTCGAAGGTGAAGAGGTACTCTTAACCCGGGATATCGATGGAGGTAAAGAGGAGGTGAGCGTACCTGCACCTTTTGTGGGGGTCGTTCAGAAGGGGATTGCCAAAGAGCCCAGGATTGCCGCCATGCGCGGAATCATGATGGCGAGGAAAAAGCCTTTGCAGGTGGTACCTGCAGTGGATGCTGAATCATTTACCGGTTATCAGGCGTTTGCCATGCCGGAACCCAAAGCTCCCTGTAAAATGGTGGATGCCGACAATGTGAAGGAGCTTGTCAACCTCCTCCAGAATGAGGCCAAGGTCCTTTAATCAATTAACGCACTAACTTACTAACACAATAACTATTTTACATATGTCAGTATTAGTTTATACAGAAAACTGGGATGGCAAATTCAAGAAACTCTCTTATGAATTGGTATCCTATGCCAAGAGTGTTGCCGGAATGGCAGGGGGTGATGTGACCGCTCTCTCCATCGGAACTGTGGACCAGGATGAACTGTCAACCCTGGGCACCTATGGAGCCTCCCTGGTATTGAGTGCGGATGGAACTCCGTCCGGACTCGATAACCAGGTTTATACCGGGATCATTGCTGCAGCCATGGAGAAGTGCGGTGCGAAAGTACTGGTTATGGCCCACAACAATACAGGTAAGGCCCTTGCCCCCCGTCTGTCTGTCAGGTTGAAGGCAGGACTGGCCGCGGGTGTTACCGCTGTTCCGGAGTCGAGTGGACCCCTGGTGGTAAGCAAAAAGGTGTTTAGCGGGAAAGCTTTTGGAAAGGTGGAGATCCTTACAGAAAAGGCCATTCTTACTCTGTCGCAGAACTCCTTTGAGATCAATGAGACTGGAGGATCCGTTACAGTGGAATCATTTGATTCGGGAGTAGATGTTGTTGCCGCCGGCACCACCATCAAGGATGTACAGAAGCAGGAGGGAAAATTGCTGCTTACCGATGCTGATGTTGTGATCTCAGGAGGCCGGGGAATGAAATCGGGCGATAACTGGGCTCCCATTGAAGAGCTTGCCACCGTATTAAAAGGTGCTACAGCTTGTTCAAGGCCTGTATCGGACGAGGGATGGAGGCCCCACGAGGAGCATACCGGACAGACCGGGAAAATCATTGCCCCCAACCTCTACATGGCCTTTGGTATCTCCGGCGCCATTCAGCACCTGGCTGGAGTCAGCTCCTCCAAGTGCATTGTAGCTGTGAATACCGACAAAGATGCACCCATTTTTGAATCGGCCGATTACGGAATCGTAGGGGATGCCCTCAAGGTGCTGCCTGAATTGATCAGCGAGATCAAAGCCGCAAAGGCGCAATAGGTCACTTAATCCCCCTCCAATGGATAAACAGATTATTTTTCTGGTTGTACTGCTGGTCACCCTATTGGCCTTCGGCTTTACCACACGCAGGTACATTGGTTTTTTTAAACATACCCGCAAGGGCTTTCCGGTCAAACAGATTGGGCGCCGGTTGGGGGTGATGATGAAGGTGGCCATCGGTCAGACCAAGATTTTTCGCAGACCGGTGATTGGACTGTTACATGCCCTGGTATTCTGGGGATTTTGTGTGATCCTGATCGGGAGTATCGAGATGATCATCGACGGACTCTTCGGGACCGAGCGGGTGCTTACCTTTCTGGGCGGGCTCTATAATTTTATCATAGCATCGGGCGATATTTTTGCGCTGATCATCGCTGTTGCAATCCTGGTATTCCTGTTCAGACGTGTTTTTCTGCATGTGAAGCGCTTCTCGGGGATCGAGATGAAGCACATCTCCCACCTGGATGCCAATGTAGCACTCACCATGATACTGTTTTTAATGCTCTCCCTGCTGGGTATGAATACCTTTTATATACAGGAAGCCACACACGCTGGTCATGAGGTAGTGGGTCTCTATCCGGTAAGCAGCCTGCTGGCATCGTGGATCGATGCCGGTGAACACAACGAACTGTGGCACCACTTCAACTGGTGGTTCCATATC
>DAOWNM010000310.1 GCA_030642565.1 Bacteroidota bacterium
CTGGAGGGAGATGAGGATCTGAGATGCCATTAAAACCGGATCCTTAATATGCTGTCGCAATGCACCATGCCCTCCTTTACCTTTCACCGTAATATAGATCTCATCCGTAGCGGCCATATAGATGCCTGGCTTGAAACCCACATGTCCGGCTTCCATCTCGGGGAGAACATGTTGGGCGATAATCATATCGGGTTCCTGACCCTCGAAAACGCCCTCCTCCAGCATCAGTTTTGCCCCACCAGGAATCTTCTCTTCGCCCGGCTGAAACAGAAAGAGAATTTCCCCTTCAATCTCATGTTTTAACTGATTCAACAGACGGATGGTGCCAAGCATGGAGGCCATATGGATATCATGTCCACAGGCATGCATCACACCACTGTTTTTTGATGCATACGCCAGATTGGTCTGTTCATTTAACGGCAGGCCGTCCATATCTGACCGAAGGGCAATTCGTTTGCCAGGATGGTCTCCCCTGATTCGGGCTACTATCCCTGTCTCCACATAGGGAAATGTGTAGTCGATTCCCCACTGGTCCAGAATTCCCCTGATGGCTTCAGAAGTTTTATACTCCTGAAATGAGAGTTCGGGGTACTGGTGAAGCTGGCGTCTGATGGTGGTAATCTCCTCCACCAATTGATCTGTTAAGATGTTGGTTATCTGTTGTTCCAGGCTCATAAGGGAGAAGTGTGGATGTTAAAAATCGAGGCTCAGAGAGAGATAGAACATTCTGGGCTGCACCTGCATGTTCTCCACTCCCCAGGCCCAGTCAAGACGGATAAAATAGCCCAGCAACTGGGCCCTTAAACCAAACCCGTATCCTGCAACAATCGGATCTCTGTTGGCATCGATGGTGATGGTCATGGGGCCGTTTTCGATGATCTCGGTATTCCAGGCATTGTCATCATGAAAGGGATGCAGACCGGTCCATGCACTTCCCACATCTGCAAACCCGACTACCTGGAAGTTGTTGAGGAAACCCGATCCCAACGGGTGACCTGCCAGGTAGCGGAAAATGGGCCACCTGAGCTCTGTGTTGATGACCAGAAAATTACTCCCGTTCCTGATATTTTGTGAGAAACCCCTCACATTGGTTGCAAGGGCCTGGTAGGCATAATTCCGGGAATAATCGATGGCCACAGACTCATTAAATGTGGGGACTCTCGACTGGGAAAGGTTGATCCAGTTGTCCACACTCCCCAGGTAATAGATTAACGGACTCCTTCAAAAGAGGTGCTTCCTGCGATCCTGTTGGCCCAGATCAGTGTTCGGTGAATTCGGGTATAGTGCCTGAAATCGGCCCCAATTACAAACAGGTCGGATTTGGCTGCATTGATCTGACGGTATGCTTCCCCAAATACTTTCCAACGCATTCCGCTGTACAGATTGGTTCCCAGTTTCCTGGTGTTATCAAAGATCACCTCTCCTCTTATCCCTCCCCATACTTTCAATATGTTTGGCTTGTTTAGATTTTCGTTGTTTGTGGAGAGGAATATGGAGTTATCATGCCTGAATGAAGCGGTTCCCTTCACTGCAAGGGTCTGGTTTAATGGATATTTCACGGAAGCCAGCAGTTCATGGGTGTAAGTCTTGACCACCGTATAATAATCGATGTAATTCTTAAATACCTGGCGGTGAAAAATCAGCTGTTTGTCGAGCTGTTGTTTCAGGTTCTCAAAACTAAGGAGGTATTCATTGCTGTCAAAATCTGTAGCGAAGCGTACACCTCCAACCAGGCGGTAATCCTCGAAAAGGTCATTGGCACCCACCTTGAATAGCAGGTTCAGTCCCGGGTTAAAATAGAAGGCCCCACCTGTAAAGGCCTGATAGGAAGCGTTAAGGAAGCTGAAGTCGATCTGGTTTACAAGTTTGTTGGGATAGAAGGAGGTTGAGTAATCGATATACATCATACTTTTATTCTCCATGGAGTCGAGCACCAGATTCAGGTTCCTGTTTCTAAGCTGGTTATTGTAATAATTTAGTTTTTCCCGTTCGAAAATGTAGTGATTGATATCGATCTTAAATACTTGTAAAGCAATGGTATCGCCCTCATGCACCAGTTGGTTATTGGCAATGTCTTTTATGGAAATCACCTTCTTCTCCACATGGTGAATGGAGTCTTCCGTGGTCAACCTGCTCACATACCTGTCCCTGTATTCAGTGGGATTGAGCAGATTCCCGTATTTCCTCTCAAATTCCATAGGATATTTATACATATGGTACCTGCGGTCGTTGTAAACGATCTCTGCAATTTCCTGGGTCTCAGTGTTGATGTCGTGAGAAAGTATATTTCTTTTGTAGTTGGAGAGGGGAAAGCTATTGGCAAAATACCTGTAGTGAATGGTTGTATCGACCAGGCTGATGGTGCTGTCGTACCTGGCATAATACCTGTTCACAATGCCGTTCTTATCACTCAGGTAAAAGAATTCATTGTGCTTTGGAGATAGCGGCTGGGTGTGATTGATATAATCTCCCTCAGATATTTTCTGGAGTTCCGGGCTTCTGCCTGCATAATCATAGACATAGACAGCAAACGCAGTGGTTGTATTGTTTTCGGGATCATTTTCCAGATAGAGGGTGTCTCTCCTGCGGTTTGAGACAAAAGAGATGTTGTTCATATTGTTTATGAACCTTGGGTTGAAGTCGTCGGCCAGGTCATTGGTGATCTGGTCATTGGTCGATGCAGCAATATCAAATACCCATATATCGGTCTGCCCATCGGCTACTGCTGAGAAAACCAGTTTTCGCGCATCCGGAGAGAAGCTTAGATCCAGTACTTTCTCAAAGTGGAGCAGATTCCTGGTGGTGATCTCCCGGGTTTCCAGGTTATACACATGGAACTTAAGTTCTCCCTTCTCTTCGGTCACAAAACCAAGAATCTGTGAAGAGGGGTGCCATGCTATTTCTGGGTAGGAGTAATCATTGATCTGGTCCAGTTTCTCTCCCCTTTTATAGATCCTCTTCTGCTTGTTGGTGGTTTCATCGTGTATCCAGATTTTGTACTGCCCTTTCTGGTTTGTTACATAGGCCACCATCCGGCCATCGGGACTGATCCTGATATTCTGGTAGACCCTCCTTTTGTGGGGTCGTTTAATGATCTTTCCCTGATCGGGAAGTCCGGCACTCTCTTCTGTGGAAGTGTATAACCCCAGGTAATATGCTGTCCAGTCGATGGAGAGCTCTTTCAGCTTGCTTC
>DAOWNM010000183.1 GCA_030642565.1 Bacteroidota bacterium
GGAAATGCCGTTGGATAACCTTCCAACAGCCGGGGTGGTGGTAGTGACGCTGGAATCGGAAAGTTGGGACGGAATTGAACAGAAAAATGTAAAGGAGACCTATGTGGATTATCCAAAAAGAAAATAGCAGGATGGCGAAGCTTATGATTGAGGTTGCCTGTGCAATCATTCTGGACGGGGAGAGGGTACTTGTCACTCAGCGAAGCGACGAGATGCCACATCCGTTGAAATGGGAGTTTCCCGGGGGAAAGCTTAAACCGGGAGAGACCCCCGAGGGTTGTATCATCAGGGAGATCAGGGAGGAGCTTGGTGTGGAGATTTCTGTACGACAACTGCTCCCTTCAGTGAAGCATACCTATAGTAATAACAGTGTTAAGCTGATCCCTTTTGTATGCATGATCAAGCAGGGAGATATCAGCCTGTTGGAACACAGGTCGCACCGCTGGGTGCATCGTTCTGAACTGGAACAGATCGACTGGCTGGAGGCAGATGTTGAGGTGGTTGCGCTGTTAAACAACTACTGCTAGTTTAACTGGTTCCCGATCCAGTCGGCCATATTTTTCAAAAATTCACCTATTGGTTTCCCAACGCTGGTGAACGTTTCATCCACCTGGGTGGCCACAAAAATCAAAAACAGCAGGTAGATCCCCAGCATCATATATGCCTTTGGCCTGGTGAATCTTTTTCCAATCAGCATGATAGCAAGGGCCAGGAAGGTTGCGAGAAGCAGAAAGACCCACACCTCCTGGGTAAAGGCCAGAAGATCATGGTTGAGTCTCATACTCTCTCCATGGATCAGATTGTACAGAAGGATCGGGAATCCCAGTGCAAAAGCGATATCGAAAATATTACTGCCCAGAGCATTGCTTACCGCATCATCGTAATTGCCTTTCCGGGCGTCTTTAATGGAAATAATGGTGTCGGGTACTGAAGTGGCAGCTGCCGAGAGTACTACTGCTACAAAGATCAGGGGAATCTGGGTAATCTCCCCAAAAAGATCAGTTGCATATACCAGCAGCCAGGTGCCGAAAGTCATCACCAGCGTACTGGTACCCAGGAGAACCCATGCCCTTGCGGCAGTTATATTTTTGCTATTCAACACCATAGCGGTCATATCCAGGGTAAGCAGACCACGCAGGGGTCTCCTGTTTAGGTACTCTTGGGGCATTGTAAATCCGGGATCGGCAGTTTGCCGTTTTCTGGTGATGATGAAGAGGAGTCCCAGGTACAAGAGGTAGACCAGCAAAAGGATCAGTCCGTGTTTGCCCAGCAGTTCCCCACTGAAGAGAAAGCTTACAAAAATGAGCTGTGAGAGCAACAGCATACTTCCTTCACGCAGCAACACCTTCTTGTTCAATTCAAAACTCTTACGCTTTCCGGAAGAAGAGAGTATCAGTACCACCAGGGCAGGGATAATAAGCAGATTAAAGAGGGCACTTCCCGAGGTGACGCCCAGTCCACCTGAGAACCCGTCTGCATCACGCAGGTAGAACAGGAAGAAAATGGTGGTCAGGAATTCGGGCATGGAGCTGGCGATGGCATTAAGCGTGGCTCCCTTGATACCGGGCGGAAACTTTCTTCCCAGGTAGTCGGATGCGATCTCAAAACCGCGTGAAGAGCGCCAAATAATGATGCAGCTGATGATAATGTAAATGATTGAAGCCAGCATCTTTCCTACTGTTTATTGAATTTGACCAGGTGCATAATCTGGTCGTCCAGGAAATTCTCCTCGTACTCAATCAGGAACCGTTGAAAGAAACGGCTGATTCTTTTTTCGGAGAGGATCGCCATGTAACCTAGCCACTGTTCCCCGAACCAGATGGGCAGGATGTAGAGCTGATAATCCTTTCCTTGCAAGGAGATCTTTCCTGCCCGGGTAATCTGGTCGAGTTCCCGGCTTTTCTCCAGTATCTTGTACTCCTTCAAAACATTTTCCACCTGGATGTTTGTCTCATGGCCCATCACTCCACCCCCTTCGGTCTGGATAAATGCGTGGGAGATGTCGAGGAACGAAAAGTTGTAAAACAGTACCGTAAAAGTTGTGATTCGCTCTCCCAATTGCTCAATGGTACTGATCCGCCCCGAAGCAATATCGTTTTTAATGGGGTCAAAAGCGGTGGCCAGGTTAAAAGGGATATAGCTGATCACATGGATCATAGAACCCACTACTATCACCACGATCATATAGGCCAGCAGGGTGATTACCAGGGGATAGAGGTGATTGGGAGAGAGCTTTGTAACAAGTTTCGCCAGGGGAATGGAGAGGACAATGGAGGAGGTGACAAAAAATACCAGCAGGAGAATACGCTGCAGGTTGTAGATGAAACTGTAGGAACTGTGCCTGGTCATGGTTTAAAGGTACAAAAAAACGAAATAAATAATTCCGCATGAAACAGGGGAGAATTTTCTATCTTGTATCTGGTTCAACCCTAACAACTGAAGATGTCCAACACAAAAGAACATACCGTGGACCCGCAACACTGGGTTGAAAGGCACGGTGACTATCTTTTCAATTATGCCGTTGTGAGGGTGAATGACAGGGGTAAAGCTGAGGACCTGGTTCAGGAGACTTTTCTTGCAGGGTTGAAAGCACGGGATCGGTTCAGGGGGGAGAGTACGGAACGAACCTGGCTCACCTCTATCCTTAAAAGAAAGATCATCGATACATACCGGAAAAAGTATACTTCTAAAGAGTCCTCTTTCGGGGAGCATGAGCAGACAGTTTTTGATGGGGATTTCTACCGCAGTGAAGAGCCTTTCAGGGGACACTGGCTGGAGGGTATGGGTCCCAACTCGCATTCACTTCTGCCGGAAGGGGAGCTGGAGCAGGCAGAGCTGATGAAATTTATCAGGCTCTGTATTGAGAATCTGCCACCGCAACTGGCCGCTTCCTTTGTTATGAAGATGATCGATGAGGAGGATTCTGATACCATATGTAAGGAGCTAGGCATTACCTCGTCTAATTTGTGGGTCATGCTGCACCGGGCAAGGTTGAGGATGAGAGATTGTTTGGAAAAAAAATGGTTGAATTGATATGGCAAAAGGACCGGGTTATAGAATGATGGTTTATATGAGCAAGCGGATGATCGCCTGTGATGAGGCGAGCTTTCTGATCTCCTTGCGCGAAGATCACCGACTGGGTTTCAGGAGATGGTGGCAGTTGAAAATGCACCTCCTCACATGCCATCTCTGCAGAAAATATGCGCACCAGATAGGTCAGCTCAACCACTCCCTGGAGGTGTATCGTGATCAGTGCAGCAATGAATTGTGCGAACATCACCTCTCTCCCGAAGCTGACTCTCGTATAAGCAAGGTGGTTACCCGTGAGCTAAATGCCAAATAGTTGTTAAAATTTCACAATCCTTCAGAATTTTTGTAAGGTTCTCTTCCCACCTTCGTCAAAATGCTCAAATTCATTATTAATCAAAAATTGTATTATCATGAAAACAGACAAAAAGATCTTAAAATCCGCTACTATGATTGCGGGAGCATTATTGACAACAACTCTGGCCGCAACACCCTCATTTGGTGCAGATATTCTGGCCTATAATCACCTTGGTACTGGCGCCCAGGTTCGTAGTCACCTGATTGATATGAACAGGAACCAGGTCAATCCCATGGAGGCCTCCGTTGTTAAGTTCGCTGAACTGAAGTGCGGAGAGGGAAAATGCGGAGAGGGCAAGTGTGGTGAAGGAGATAAAAAGAAGGATGCAAAGAAGAGTGAAGCCACTACGAGTGAAGCCACTACGAGTGAAGCCACTACGACCAAAGCAGCTGAATCCAAAAGCGCCGAGGCCAAATGTGGTGAAGGCAAATGTGGAGAGGGCGAGAAGAAGTAATCTGAATCTGGAAACCGGACCGGAAGGAGCCCCGGAAATAACCGGGGTTCCTCTTAAAAAAAATAGAAAAAATGGAAGGCAAGGTAGGATTGGGACTCAGAAGGGATATTGCAGAGGAGATTCTTGATAGCAGGATACTCACTCCCGATTTCCTGGAGTTTGCACCGGAGAACTGGATGGGAATGGGAGGCGCCTGGAAGCGGGTTATGGATAAGGCAGTGGATCGTTTCCCCATCACCTGTCACGGTCTCTCCCTCTCGCTGGGTAGTCCGGAAGAGCTCGACTGGCAGTTTATCAGGGAGCTGAAAAGTTTCCTGGATGAAAACCGGGTGACCATCTATTCGGAGCACCTGAGCTACACCAAAAGCAGGAATGCCCACCTTTATGACCTGTTGCCCATCCCTTTTCGCCAGGATGCTATCGATCATGTGGTTGATCGTATTCGCCGTGTACAGGATCTTCTTGAGAGACCACTGGCCATCGAGAATGTATCTTACTATACACCGGTAGCGGCTGAGATGACAGAAGTTCAATTTGTGAATGAAATTGTTGAGCGGGCCGACTGCAAGCTGCTGCTGGATGTAAACAATGTGTATGTCAATGCATTCAACCACCGCTACGATGCAAAGGAGTTTATCGGCGCTCTTCCTCTTGAGAGGGTGGCCTATATCCATATGGCGGGTCATGAACAGGTGGAACCCGACCTGATTATCGATACCCATGGCCAACCCATCATCGACCCGGTTTATGAACTGTTTGAGTGGACCATACAAAAGATGGATCCTGTTCCGGTCCTGCTGGAGAGGGATTTCAATTTTGAGGATCTGGAACAGATCCAGGGGGAGCTCACCCAAATAAAGGGCATATTAAACAGACATTGGGAGGTAACTCATGCATCTGCGTAAAGAGACCATAACGATTCAGGAGCGACTGGGTGAGTACTGCAGAACCGGCGTGGAACTGGAGCTACCCGGGGTTACTCCCGGCAGGATCCATCACTACCGGCGTCTCATCTCCAATGTTGTTAACGATACCCTCCATACGGCCTTCCCAATAACAGTGGCCGCCCTGGGGGGGAATCAATGGGAACTGCTTGTTCAGGATTTTTTTGCAGATGGGATTCCGAAGACCCCTCAGGTTTGGAAGCTGCCCCTTGAGTTTTACCAGTATCATACCGGCAGGGAGACCGGGAAGAGGATCGGAAAACCTTTCCTGGATGATCTGCTCTATTTTGAGTGGATGGAGATTGAGATCCATACCATGCCGGACAGACCCTTTCCCGATTTTGTGACAGAGGGGGACCTGTTTAATGACAGGCTGGTATTTAATCCTGAGCATGAGATTATACAACTCAGCTTTCCGGTACATACACACCCCGTACGTAAGGCCATTGATCTGGAGGGGGAGCACTATGCCCTGCTCTATCGTATGCCTGAATCGGGACATGTGCAGTTCCTTGACCTCTCGGCCCTGAATATATACATTATCACACGTCTGCAGGAAGAGAAAGTGACCCTGAATGAGATCAAAAATGAGATCGCCCGTGTAGCGGGTATTGAGAGCGGCAGGTATCTGGATGAAGCACTTCAAAAATTCCTCGGGGATCTGATGGAGCGAAAACTGATCTTCGGATTTATTCAAAATTAATCAAATAACATACTGAAAATGAAAACCTTGTACAGAAAATTCGTAGAGGGAACGGAGAAGCTGCATGATGTTCAGCTGATACTGTTCCGGGTCATCCTGGTCATAGGCTTCTACGGGCCGGCTATGATGAAAGTAAAGAACCTTGAGGGTGTAGCTGAATGGTTTGGAAGCATGAGCTACCCCTTTCCAATGGTCAGTGCAATCCTTGCCATGAGCACAGAAGTGTTGGGCATCGTATTGCTGACACTGGGACTTGGTACCAGGGTCATCGCACTTCCCATGATGTTCGTGATGGTGGTGGCTATTTTTACC
>DAOWNM010000023.1 GCA_030642565.1 Bacteroidota bacterium
TATCTTTAGAATGCGTTCTTTGAATATACTGCACCAGCTTGAGAAGGTGTAAGGAGCTGATAATGGGGTCAAAATGGTGCCCAGTGAGAACAAGTACCTATACAATGGGAAAGAAATCCAAGATGAGCAGATGGGAGGGATTAATCTGGACTGGTACGACTATGATGCCCGGTTCTATGATACGGCTTTAGCTCGTTAAAAGCTTCTCCTTCTTTTCGGCTTCAAGTTTTATTTCTTTATTCCCACAAACTAAAGATTCCAGAGGGATCCCTAAGTATCTGTTTAACAGAATTATCATTTTAAATGTTAACGTTCTTTTTCTATGTAACACCTCTGATACCCTGGCCCCCCAAAATAATGGTGCTATATCTGCTTGCCTTCAGTTCATTTGCATTGCCCCAGGTCGAGTATTTTACTTCAAAACCCCAGGCTTTAAAGATTCTCCTGCCAACTTTAAGGTAATAATCATTTTTAGAAAGTCAAGCAATTTGGTTTAGCGAGGCTAATATATTGCGATAAAACTTCTTGCAAATATCATTCTCAATTCAGCAGACATTTATCAGGTGTAGTACAAAAGTTTGAGGCTGCCCCAATCGAGACAGCCTCATCTAACTTAAAGCCTTTTGACTTTGTGACAATCGATTATTTGTCGGCACTCCACTCCTTCAGGGAGTCTGCCAGTTTTACCAGCTTCAAAAATTCAGAGCGGTACCCCTCTTCATCCTCTCCCCTGGCACCTTTTGCCATAGCTATTACCTCTTCCATGGAGGCATTCTCTTTGTATTGTGAATCCCTGAGGATCAGGCCAAATTCAGCAATGGCAGCTGAGAAACGGAAGTTATCAGAGGTCTTATCCAGATCCAGTACCCTCCCCTTCACAGGAATCTCTACCTTGGTACTGGTATTCCCGTCGGGCTGCTTATAGCGCAGTTTCACAGTCATCAGCTCGGCACGGGGATCGGCTTTCACCTGTTCAACAGATTTCAGATCACCCCGGTTGGCCTGGTATTTCAACGGATCGATGCTTTTCAGTGACTCTTGGGAGCCTGCGGGAATAATTTCGTAGAGAGCCGTTACTGTATGACCGGCACCCATCTCCCCGGCATCCTTCTTATCGTCATTGAAATCCTCATCGTTCAGCAGGCGGTTTTCATACCCCACCAGTCTGTATCCTTTTACACGGGCGGGATTGAACTCCATCTGGAACTTCACATCCTTGGCAATGGTAAAAAGTGTTCCACCAAATTCGGTGATAAAGACCTTCCTGGCCTCCTGGATATTATCGATATAGGCATAGTTTCCGTTGCCTTTGTCGGCGATGATCTCCATCTTATCATCTTTGTAGTTACCCATTCCAAATCCAAGTACGGTCATAAATACTTCGTTTTCCCGCTTTTCCTCGATCAACCGCTCCATCTCTGCGTTGCTGGAAGAACCTATATTGAAATCTCCATCCGTAGCCAGGATAATCCGGTTGTTACCCTTTTCGACAAAATGCTCCTGTGCCACTTTGTAGGCCAGCTTCAGACCTGCACCACCAGCGGTGGATCCTCCTGATTGCAGTTTGTCCAGTGCCGCCAGGATTTCAGCTTTCTCTGTTCCTGGAGTCGACTCCAGAACCAGTCCGGCTGCTCCGGCATAGACCACCATGGCTACCCTGTCTTCGGGCCTCAGTTCATTGACCAGCATCCTGAAGGCCTGCTTCAGAAGCGGAAGTTTATTGGCTGCACTCATGGAACCCGATACATCGATCAGGAACACCAGGTTGGACGGGGGTAATTCAGATTTATCAATGCTCTTTCCTTTCAGTCCCACGTGAAGCAACTGATGTGTATTGTTCCATGGACATGTTGAAATTTCGGTATATACCGAGAAGGGGTGCTTGCCCTCAGGCTCGGGATAGTCATAACTGAAATAGTTGATCATCTCTTCAATCCTGACTGCATCTATGGGAGGCAATTGTCCCATGTTCAGGAACCTGCGTACATTGGAGTAGGATGCCCGGTCCACATCAATACTGAAGGTGGAGAGGGGATTGTGCAGTACATCCTTGAACCCGTTTTCATCAATGGCACTGTACCCTTCAGTATTGTGCTGGATATAGCCGGGCTCAGGGGCTGCATAAGTATAGTATTGTGCCCGCTTGTGGTGCGATTTTGAGGATATATGCCGGACTGCATTACCTGAGGCGCTGACCTGCATGGGTAATGCCATATCATACTCCATGGAGACCACCTCCTCAAGAACCATATTTGAAGGTTGAAGAATTACATTGATCCGGTTGGAACGTGCTATTTTCACCTCTTCTGTCTCATATCCTATAAAAGAGAAAACCAGGTATTTCGCTTCAAAGCTTACCTGGAGCTTGTAGGCACCATACAGATCGGTAACCGTTCCATTGCTGGTTCCTTTTACAACCACGGTGACTCCCGCCATTGGATTCCCGGTTTCGTCGCTGACGGTTCCACTGATCAAATGGGTTTGATCGGGGGCCATACTGAAGGCCGAAAAAAATAGTACTGTTAGTATTGAAATAATTGCTTTCATGATTTCCTGTTTTTTGTTTGACTTCACCCTTAGGATGCAGCCTTCTCTCCGATTCCATAAAAACTTTTACAATTTTTCTTAATTTTAGCAGACTCCACTCCCGGCATATGCTCGAAATCAGCGGAAAACATCCGGACAGTACCGATGAGGAATTGCTCCTGCAATTCAACCGCAACGGGAATTTAGAGATACTGGGAGAGCTCTATTCCCGCTATATGCACCTTGTATATGGTGTTTCACTCAAATACTTTGGCGACCGTGAGGATGCCAGGGATACCGTTATGCAGATCTTCGAAAAGCTGATTTCAGATCTTCCCGGGCAGGAGATCCGGAACTTTAAAAGCTGGTTGTATGTTCTGACCAAAAACCACTGCCTGATGCAGATCCGGTCGCAAAAAAGTGCTGACGGAAGATTGGAAAGATATAAAATCGAGCAGGAATTTATGGAATCGGACCAGGAGATGCATCCCATAGACAGAGGGGATCATTCTGTGGAGGAAGCTCTCAAACAGTGTATAGAACAGTTAAAGGCTGAACAGAAGCAGTGCATTGAACTGTTCTATTATCAGAAACTGTGTTACCAGGAGATTGCAGAGGGGCTCGGAATAGATGAGAAGAAGGTGAAAAGCTTTCTGCAGAATGGCAAGCGTAATTTGAAAATTTGTCTGGAAGAAAAAAATGTCAGCTAAAAGAATACATAGAACCACCAATGAGTACCTGAAGTACTTGAAAGGAGAGCTCTCCCGTGAGGAGCGCCACTCCTTTGAACGGGATCTTGAGGCTGATCCATTTGAGATGGATGCCATGGAGGGTATGGAGAAATCTAATGCCGGAGCGGTTGAAGAGGACCTGCTCTCACTGCATGCCACTCTCTTAAAACGGCTGAAGAGACGAAGAAGGCGCACCATTTACAGTATTGCTGCCACGGTGGCATCCATTCTGGTAGTTGGCACCATCTTCATGAATATATATCAATTGAACCCGGATGCAGCAAAAGAGACTTCCTCCGGCGATGAGACCTTCCTGTATGAAGAGCCTGCCACTCAAAGTGCGGCTATGGAGGAGGAGGTTCCTGTGAAAGGTAAAGCCCCTGTGAATGAGGAAGCTCCAGTTCAAAAGGTAATTCCAGTTCAAGAGGAGGTTGTTATGCACGAGGAGAAGGCGATGCAGGTTGCTCCGGAAAAAGAGGAAGCCGAAACGGAGAGAGCCCTTGCCAGGAAAACTGAGCCTGTCAAGCCTGAATATGAAGAGCCTGTGCTGCAACTGGAGGAAGAGAGGGTTACAGCCATGGAAGCTCAGCCGCAGAAATCCCGAAAAAAGGGCAGGGCACAGGAGGCCCCTATACCTTACTCTATCGAACGGGTGGGTGGTATTGTGGTATCGTCCGAGGACATGGAACCCCTTCCCGGAGCATCCATCATGGTTAAGGGCAGCGATTCGGGTATGGTTGCTGATATGGAAGGCCGATTTACCGTTGTGGCTGACCAGCAGTCTCAAACCACGGTCATTGCCAGTTATGTTGGAATGGAAACCGACGAATATCAACTGGCCGGCGGCACAGAAAACCGGGTAGTGATGCAACCCGATATGGCCTCCCTGGATGAAGTGGTGGTAGTTGGATATGGTGTAGAGAAGGAGGTTCATGCCATCGGTGCGGTTCAGAAATTTCAATTTGATAAGGAGGAATTCAATTATAGCGGGGCCGAGCCTTCAGGGGGGATCGAAGCCTTTAAGATGTACATGGAGGAGAATATCCGGTTCCCTGCCGGAGATACCATTAGCAAGAGAGAGGTTGTCGTCCTGAAATTCATCGTTGAATCGGATGGAACACTCTCTGAGATTAAAATCCTTCGTTCACCGGGCGATTCGTTCACAGAAGTGGCCATCAGATTGTTAAAGGAGGGCCCCGTCTGGAACCCGGCCCGGGACGAAAGCGGGACCACCGATGACATGGTCCGCATGCGAATTGTATTTAAAAGATAATTAAACTCTCCAGCGAAACGTAATTTCCTGAACAATGCAGGATTGCCCCTCCTTGCCATTGGCGATCCGGATGCCAGCCTCTCACATGCCATCTCTGAATTGCAGGACGAAAATATTGAAGTGAGAAGAAATGCAGTGATTGTATGTATCCAATCGGGCAAGCAAAGGACGATTGAGCCATTGAAAAGGCTCCTGGAGGATAAAGATTTCGAGGTGAGGCTCTAGGCAAAACAGGGGTTAAAAAAGTTGGAACCTAACGCACCACAGGAAACTCCGTAATCCTGAGTGTTGAGCATCCGTAAGGGATCAGGGTGACCTCTTGGGGCGGATCGCTCAGCAGATGTTTCAGAGGCAGGCTGTGAGGCAGTGGTCCCGCCATCTCCCTGTGAAGTTTCCAGTCGGGGATGATCTTGCCCTTGGTACGTAGTGCCACCGGGGCATGTTCCAAAGACCAGGGATAGATCTGCTCTTCCTGTGAATTTGTTGTTTTTTCCACAGTAACAAATTCAAAACCGCTCTCCGGGTCCAGCACTGCCGCTTCCAGCAGACCGATGTTCCAGGGATCCAGCGGACGTACCTCACTGTAGTCTCCCCATATGTCATCACTATCAACCGCGCTCCACTCCTCCCTGATCTTCAATACATAGACCAGCGGTCCGCGCTCCACAGAAACCGCATTTTCCACCCACCGGTTCAGGGATACTTTCATGGGCAGATGAAGCTCAACCTGGTCACCCTCCTGCCAGGTGCGGTCCAGTACCATCATCCCCTCGTCCACTTCAAACACAACGCTCATCCCGTTGATGCTCAAACCAGGCTCGCTGCACCATCCGGGAATCCTGAGGTGCAATGGAAACTCTACCGGATTCTCTGTAGAGATATGCAAACGGACCTTCTCCTCGAACGGATAGCTGGTCTCCTCGCGAATAGACACTTCATTTCCACCTGCAACCTTTGCAGTGATGTTGCAGGGAGCATATACCACAGCTGCCACTCCTCCGTCTGTAGTGGCATACCAGAGGTGAGTAACCAGTTTTGGCCAACCCTGATGCAGGTTGCAGGTGCAACAGGGAAAACCGGTTAACAGGCCATAGCAGAGATCGGTATGCCCGTGATGATCCTCCTCATAAAAATTGTGCCGGTGCCGGGTCAGCATCACCTGGTTGGCCTGCTGAAAATATTGCCGGGAGGTAAAATCATCTGTAACCTGTGTGGGCAATGCATTGTATGCTATCTTCTCCAGGTGATCCATAAAAGCAGGATTGCCCGAAATGGCAATCATCTTCTCCAGCGAATACATCAGTTCCACCACAGAGCAAAGTTCAATGCCCTGTGTGGGATCGTTGCCATGCATGGGTTCGTCACCTCCATACATCCCCTGGGGCTGACCATGAAATAAAAGGATATCGCTTAAAGCCTTTTCAACTGCTTCCAGATAGACCGGATCCGGCTCCTGCTGGTATCGGATCATAGGCTCCTTGATCCCCTGTGCCAGGTTGACGCAGTGAAAACTCTGCAGCTGCCTGGTGCACAGACGTGAAATCAACTCCTTATCAAAAGGATAACGATTTTGGGTGTTATACGGATAGAGGTGATCCAGATCGCCCCCCTTGTAGCAATCCTCATTCAGAAAGACCTCTGTCCAAGGGAAAGTCTGCTCATGTATCAGATCGCCCAGTTCAAGCAGAAAAGATTCGCCCGTCTGGTTATAGAGCCAGTGGACCACCATAAGGTTATCCCCTCCCCTGCGGTTGGCCCAGAAGGTCCAGTTGTCGAGGGGTGTATTTGGCAACTCATCCAGCTGAAATCTGAAATAGTTTAGTAACAGATCTATCACCCGCTCATCGCCCGACACTTCGTAATACTGTTGCAAAACCTTTAACATCACCATCTTGGGCCACCAGTCCTGCCGCCTTGTTTTTTGAAGTCCCGGTTCCGGTTCAGGCGCCTCTTCAAAGGGGACCGGTCCAAAATAACCCGTTTCGGTCTGACTATTCAATGTCCATTCGATCCAGGGCATGGCCTTCGCCTTCAGCTCCTCATCATCCAGTAACCAGGCCAGGGGCACCAGTCCATCCAACCAGTAGACGCTCCGCTCCCAGCCATCACCATCTCCTCCCAGCCAGCCATTTCGTTCACCGACCACTGAAGGATACCACTCATCGAGGTGACCGGTCATCCCATCTCTCATCAACTCCAGCTGGTGCAACAACCAGCCTTCAGGCCGGATGGCACCCAGCGGCAATTCGATATACTTTTTGGGATAAAGGGGAGAGCGGTTCTGCAGATAGAGCGTATCTGACTCTTTGGATGGTTCGCTACACGATGAAACAAACAACACCAACAGCAAAAGGGAGATCCTGGTTTTCATGGTTCCATAAATTTAACAAAAACGGGATTATATCAATAATCCTTTGAGGGGATTATATCCATGATCCCAAAAATGGGATTACTCACTACGTTCGTTTTCCCATGGGGGGGGACCAGCAAAACTGTGAAAACCGAGCTTGCGAACTCAGTGGAGCTAATCCCCTTTGCACGAAGTGAAAAAATCCCCACGCCTTCGCATGAGGATTTTCGCTGTTCTGCGGAGAGAAAGGGATTCGAACCCCCGGTGCCCGCAAGGAGCACAACGGTTTTCGAGACCGCCCCGTTCGACCACTCCGGCATCTCTCCGGACTGGTGCAAAATTATAATAATTATGCGATATTTATGATATCAAATCAATACCCTGTTTTATGCGTAACTTCTCTGCTGTTATACTGATTATATCACTCTCTGTTTTACACTTTGGTTGTAACACTATATCCCCGGTTATCACTGATGAAGCAGGCTATATGGAGGAGATTGAAAACTGGCAGCAACAGCGGATCGGGAAATTGAAAGATGAAAATGGCTGGCTCAGCCTGGCCGGACTGTTCTGGCTGGAGCAGGGAGAGAACAGTTTTGGATCCGATCCTGCCAACAACATTGTTTTCCCTGAAAAAGCAGAGGCATTCTGTGGCACCCTGATGCTTGACAGCGGAACGGTCACACTCAGGGTTGCGGAAGGAGTCGGGATTTCGGTGAAGGATTCCCTGGTCACCGAGATAAAACTGGCAGATGATCAATCCAAAAACAACACCCATCTGCAACAGGGCGACCTGGCCTGGTATATTATCAAGCGGAGCGACCGGTACGGGATCCGCCTCAGGGATCATAAGCATCCCCGCATCGACGAACTGGATCATATTCCCTCCTATCCTGTGCAGACCAGCTATGTGGTAGAGGCCTATCTGGAACCATTTGATTCACCAAGGACCATGATTGTGGCCACTCCGGTGGAGGGCTTTACAGAATCGTATCAGTGTCCGGGCACCTTAAATTTCAGGCTCAATGGCAAGGAGCTGAAACTCCATCCATTCACCTCGGGCAATGGCTATTTCCTGGTGATTGCCGACGAAACCACCGGTCTGGACACCTACGGAGCAGGTAGGTTTATGTATGCCACACCCGATTCATCCGGACGGATCATCCTTGACTTCAACAGGGCTTACAATCCACCCTGTGCCTTCAGTCCCTTTGCCACCTGTCCCATGCCACCCAGGGAGAATTTCCTGTCGGTAGCCATAGAGGCGGGCGAAATGTCGGTTCACCTGCATTAATCCACTAAGTAATAATGAATTAAAGAGATCATGAACAAACCAATCATCACGAAAGTCGAAGTCATCAAACTGAACATTCCCTACAAGGAGCCATTTGTGATCTCACTGGGTGTGATCCCTGAAGCCACCAATGTGGTGGTCCGGATCCACACCAACACGGGTTTGACAGGTACAGGAGAGTGCGCCCCATTTGTATTTATCGTAGGTGAAACACAGGAAACTGTTTTCGAACTTGCCAAGCAGGTGGGGAAAATGGTGGTGGGCAGGGACCCCTTTGCCATCGGGGAGCGGCTCCATGAGATCGACCGGGCGGTGAAAGGAAACCCCACTATGAAGAGTGCCTTTGATATGGCCCTCTACGACCTGCTGGCGCTCAGGGCGAACATGCCGCTCTACCAGTTGTTGGGGGGCAGTAACAACAGGGAGATCCATACCGACATGACCATCAGCATAGGCGATCCTGAGAAAGTGTCCCGCGATGCCATGGAGTTTAAGAGGGCCGGATTTCCTGCCATCAAGGTCAAACTGGGAACCACCTCCAGGGAAGATGTGGCCCGGATCAAAGCGATCCGCGAAGCAGTGGGCCCCGACTATCCCATCCGGATCGATGCCAACCAGGGATGGGACACCATTACTGCCATTGAAACACTGAAATCACTGGAACCATTTGGAATAGAGCATTGTGAAGAGCCCATTCCCCACTGGAACAATCGCGAACTGGTGAAGGTGAGGGAGAACAGTCCCATCCCCATCATGGCCGATGAATCGGTATTTGACCACCACGATGCCTTCCGGCTGGCAAGCATGGGTGCCTGCGACTACTTCAATATCAAATTCTCCAAATCGGGAGGCATCAACAATGCACTGAAAATTGTAGCGGTGGCTGAAGCTGCCGGCATCAAGTGCCAGGTGGGATGCATGTCAGAATCCCGCTTTGCACTCACTGCCCTGATGCACCTGGTACTGGCCAGGGACACCATTGTACACTACGATATGGACTCCTCACTGATGCTGGATCACGACCCGGTCACCGGAGGAATTGAATATATAGGATCCGGACAATGGATCATTGGAGAGAACCCAGGAATCGGTGCAGCTTTTGATGAAGCATTCCTGGAGTCCATGGAGAAAGTCACCATTTCTTAATCCAAAAACATACGCATGGCACATTCGAGCAAACACTATACCATGGAGAGCAGGACCGGCACAAATGTGGTCCTCAATGGAAAGAGTTACCTCTATTTTGCCGGAACCAGCTATTTCCAGCTCCACTCCCATCCTGATATGATCAAGGCTGCCAACGATGCCACGCTGCTTTACGGGATAGGGAGTGCTACCACCCGGGCCTTGACAGGCACCACTCCCCTTCTTGAAAAGATAGAGCAGAAACTGGCCAGTTATTTTAACACCGAAGATGCCGTATACCTTCCTTCCGGTTACCTGAGCAGCCTGGCAGGACTGAAAGCACTTGACGAGATGGGATTGTACCAGGTAATCTTCCTGGATGAAGGATCACACTATAGCCTGGAAGAAGGAGCTACAGCAACTGGGAAACCAGTTATTCCCTTCCGAAACAGGGACCTGGATGATCTGGAAGCCAAAATGAAAAAGCACCTGGGGAAAGGTCAGAGTCCCCTTGTGGCCAGTGACGGCCTCTTCCCTGTAATGGGAACCCTTGCCCCAGTCAGGGATTACCTTGATATGGCTCTGAAATATGATGGTGTGATATGGGTTGATGATGCCCATGGTGTAGGAATCCTGGGGGTACACGGGCGGGGTACCTGTGAAGCACTGGGAACCCCCTCCAACAGGATATACCTGGGGGCCACCCTCTCCAAAGCATTTGGTGCATATGGTGGCATCATTGCAGGCAGAAAAGATTTCATCCATAAGATCCGCTCCGGAAGTGTGATGACAGGTTCCAGCTCACCGATGAATGCTGCAGTGGCAGCTGGTCTCAAAGGATTGGAACTGGTCCAGGAGAGTCACAGCCTGCGAAAAAAACTCTGGGATAATGCAAGGTACCTGAGAGAGGGCCTTCTGCATATGGGGATCAAAAACGAGGTCGTATTCATTCCGGAAATACATGGAACCATACCCATTTTCTCGTTTGCACACAGAGATGCTTCAACCATGAAAACGATTCACAACTTCCTGATAAAGCAGGGCATCTATACTCAGTATACTTCATACAAAGGTGCCGGATCTGAAGGAGTACTAAGGGTTGTGGTTACCTCCTCGCATAAAAAAGTGGAGATCGTACGGTTTACCCATACATTGAAAGAGGCTTTACGCTCCCTCAGGTCATAGCAAATCCCATCAACAGGTATATCAGCACGGTGATCGTCCCTGTAACCAGTGCATAGGGCAGCTGTGTTCTAACGTGATCGATATGATCGGATGCGGAAGCCATGGAAGAGATCATGGTGGTATCGGAAATGGGCGAACAGTGATCTCCGAAAACGCCACCTCCCATGGTGGCGGCTACCACCAGGAACAGATTGGCTCCATGCATCTCTGCCATGGGCAGGGCAATGGAGATCATAATGGCAAAGGTGCCCCAGGAGGTCCCTGTGGAAAATGCGATAAAGGAGGAGAGTACAAACACCACGGCCGGCAGCAGTGCTGGTGAGAGCCAGCCCTCCGTAATTCCTGCCACATACAGACCGGTTCCCAGCGTGTTGCACACATGACTGATGGAGAAGGCAAGCATCATCAGGAGGGCCAGCGGCATCAATTCACTGATCCCTTTCAGAATCAGGCTGACCATCTTTTTCACCTTCATAATGCCCTGAGCCCGGTAGAGAACCATTGCCACCAGGATCGAACTGGTCACCGCATACAACACAGCTGATGATCCCGATCCGCGCCCCATGGCACTGATGAAATGATCCAGAAATCCATTGGAACCCTGCACCTCTTCCCAACCGGTATAAGCCAGGAACAGAATCATCATTACCACCATGGTCAGCAATGGAACCACCATATTCATAGCCCTGGGTCTGATCCCCTCTTTCATTTCGTAAGAGGTAACCTCATCAGATACCAACGGCCTGGATCCGTCATTCAGGAGCTTCCCCGTCTCCCTTGTACGTCTCTCAGCCCTGGCCATGGGACCAAAATCTTTGCGGGTAACAATCACCAAAAACACCATAAGGATGGTGAGTATGGGATAAAAGTTGTAGGCCATGGCCGAGATCATGGTCCTGAAAGGTGCTTCAATACCCTGTGTAAGCAGCAGACCCATGATAAAGGCACCCCATGCATTGAAGGGGATCAGGATGGAACTGGGAGCCGAACTGGAATCGGCAATATAGGCCAGCTTTTCCCGGGGAATCTTCAGCCTGTCAAACACCGGTCGAAAAAGGGTCCCTACTGTGAGTGAACTGATACTGGTCTCAATGAAAAGCAGCACACCGATGGCCAGGGCCAGAACTTCTACCACCACCCTGCTCTTCCCGATCTTCTTCTGTTCCATGGAGTAGAGCATCTTATCGATCCCCACAATAAATCCCCTGACACCCCCCGAATATTGAATAAAGATCAGCAAAGCCCCCACAAGAGCACTGAACATGATGGTCCGGGTATTGCCCGGATTTTTAAATACATCCACAAATCCCTCCAGGGTAGCCAGGGTTCCCTGAACCGGGTTCCAGTCGCTGATGATCAGCCAGCCCAGCCAGATCCCCACCACCAGTGAGATATAAACCTGCCTGGTCCTTAATGCAAGAATAATGGCCAGCAGAGGCGGCAGTACAGAGAGTACCCCAAAATCATTCATCGTACTAAAATAGTGATAATGTGGGAAACTTAAACTACAGCCGGTTCCAGCAACCTGAAGCTGTTTTTATCCGCATCCATTCCCGCCATAATCCCGGTGGGGATGGTGATCATCCGTTTGATGTGACCAAAGGAGAGTCCATAGGAAACCGGAATGCCCAGAGGTTTCAACAGGTCATCCAGCGCCACCTTCAGGGAAAGCGTTGGTTCCTCATTGATATTGCACTCTCCGAATACACCCATCACGATACCAGCTGCCCTCTTCAGATTGGTTCCCGACAGCAGATGGAAGATCATTTTATCCACCCGGTAGGTCTTCTCTCCGACCTCTTCCAGGTAGACAATCCTGTTCTCAAAATCGGGTTCAAACCGTGTACCAATCATGGAATCAAGCACACTGATATTGCCCCCTGTTAAAACTCCTTCTGCTGCTCCCCCGGTAAGGGTATAGCAGTCAAATTCAGGGTTGCCCCTGGTATCTTTCTCCCGCTTGTATGGATATTTATACTCCCCTTTTGGTTTCAGCAAAACCTTGTTGATCGATTTCACACTGAACCTGTTAAAGTCAGAGATCCCCACGGGTCCGTGAAAAGTGACCAGTCCGGTCTCCTGGTAGATGGAGGTGATCAGTGCTGTAATATCACTGTACCCTATAAACGCCTTTGGATGCTTTCGAATCTGATCATAATCAAGCAGATCCAGGATCCTGATGGAACCATAACCACCCCGCACACACCAGATGCCATCCACATCTTCGCGGGAGAACATCTCCATCAACTCCTCGGCCCGTTCCCGGTCTATTCCGGCAAAATAGCCATACTCCGACAGCACAGAGTCGTTGTAGGTGGTGCGGAACCCCATCTCCTCCAGTCTGGTGATACAGTCGGTCAGCTGCTCTTCGGTCACAGAACTTCCAGGAGTAACCAGTCCAATCTGATCCCCCTCTTTTAAGCGCTTGGGCAGGATCCGGGGAGGCCTGACTCCTGTGTGATGTTCCTGAACCGATGAATCCGGTTCCAGGGAACCTGCGCACAACCCCGTAACTGAAGCGGCGGTCACAGCCGCCAGGGCTCCTGACTTCTTGATAAATGTTCTTCTGCTGGTCATGTAGAGGGATAAATCTTTTTTATTCCGATACCGGGCAGATTGTTCAGGGTCACCTTGCCATCGACCACCTTCATACCTTCATAGATGTCATTGCTGATTAACAGGTTACCATCCAGGTCGGCCCAGTCCACCAGCGGGGAGAGCTGGGATGCTGCTGAGACTGCGCAGGAAGTTTCTGTCATACAGCCGATCATTACCTTCATCTCCAGTGCCCTGGCTACAGTGATCATCTTGTGTGCTTCGCGCAGCCCTGTACTTTTCATCAACTTGATGTTGATTCCCGAATAGACTCCTTTGAATGCAGCCACATCACCCAGACGCTGAAATGCCTCATCGGCAATGATGGGTAGGGGACTGTTTTCGGTGAGCCACGCCATATCATCCACCGCGGTTTTAGGGAGGGGCTGTTCCACAAACTCTATTCCCTGTTCAGCAAGCCAGTGTACCATCTCCAGTGCCTGGTGCTTCTCCTTCCAACCCTGGTTCACATCCACATAGATGGGAACGTCGGTCACCGAACGCACCGTATTGATCATCTCCCTGTCATTGCCTCCACCCAGTTTCACCTTCAATACCCTGAAACGGGCTGCCTCCTCGGTTTTCATCCTGACCACTTCGGGACTATCGATCCCGATGGTAAATGAGGTCATGGGTGTGTTGTCCGGGTTGATTCCCCAGAGCCTGTAGAGTGGTTGATTCACCAGTTTTCCTATCAGATCATGCAGGGCAATGTCCACACATGCCTTGGCAGCCCGGTTTCCCTCATTGATGGAATCCACATATTCAAGAATATCATCCAGCATAAAGGGATCGTTGAACTGCTCCAGGTCCACCTTTTTCAGAAAACCGATGACCGATGCCTGCGACTCTCCCAGGTAGGGGGGCATGGAGGCCTCCCCGTACCCGGTAAAACCTTCGTATTTGATTTCGGTGAGCACCACCGGAGTGGTATCCCTTGAATTGCCAGCCACTGTAAAGGTATGCCGCAGCTTCAATTCATAAGGTCTGAAGCTCAGTTTCATCTTTCCATTACCAATAACAGCAGGCGCTTTGTTATCTATGGTAGTGCATGCTGCCAGTGGCAATGTGGTGGCCATGGAGGCCACTCCCATACTTTTTAAAAAGTTCCTTCTTCCGTGCTTCATTGAGTGTCGCTGATTATCTCCTTGTAGAATGCATTCTCTGATATGGGCCGGAAACCATCATATTCCTCTCCGATAATCCTGACAGCCCTCACGAAAATATCAGGGTAACTCTCGATAAAATTGTCTGTGGTACTGACCATGCTGTTGATGCCTACCCGCTCCCTGTATCCTGCAGAGTGGATATACTCACCATCTCCAATATAGATGGCCACATGGGTGACACTCTCCTCCTTTCCCTTCGATGCCTTCCGGCCAAAGAAAAGCAGGTCGCCGGGCTCCAGTCCTTCCGGAACAAAGTCAGTGGTGAGTTCCCTGCCAATAAGGGCCTGCATATCAGCATCCCTGGGAAGTTGAATCCCATTTAAAAAATAGACGTTGGACACCAGTCCGCTGCAATCGATGTTTTTCGAAGAGGTTCCTCCCCAGAGATAGGGGATTCCATGATACCTCAGGGCCGTTTGAACCAGGTTCTCCTTCATTGTGGTTTTGAAAAATATCTGCCCAGCAGGGACCACCTTGCTGCTCTTCACCCATCCCAGGCGTCCGTCGGGGTACTTTACCTGGCAAAATCCTGACTCCTCCGAAACTTTGCTTAGTATGTTCCCAATCACCAGGTCGGTCACCGGCATTGAACCCACATCCGGCTCACTGTAGGACAGCCCATACTGAGCAGTGTAGACAAGCTTTTCTGCCTCCCTGTAAGCAGTTAGTTCCTCCCGATCCACGGCATGCACCTCGGCTCTGTTCACCCATCCGATGTATCCGTCCGGAATCTGGATCAGGCTCTTTCCACCCTCTGTTTTCAGAATCCGGACCGGGGCGCCCAGGAGGGCCTGGGTGACAAGCTCCTTTGTGCTGCTGGGTTCTCTGCGCAAATGGATCACGGAATTATTGACCAGGCCGTTCACCAGTTCTCCGTCATCTCCTTCGGGAAGAAGGAGAAGTTCATTTTTCACCTCTGAAAAACGGGCATCCACTATTTGTACAACGGCCTTATAGGCCTCCTTGCTGGCAACCTCTCCTTTCAGTACAATGGCACCCTCCACTTCTGCTGCAGTGATCTCCCACCATTCAATGCGGTCATCGGGTGCATACTCAAGTTTAAGTTCCCCTAGCAGGGTATTTAATTCAGAGACTGTTTTTTCAGTCTGCGAGGTACATGCTCCCAATCCTGCCAGTGCTATAAGCGCGAGAATCAATATACGCGGATATCTATACATTTTTTTACTTTGTTTTCCAGTAAAAGTAGTATTTATAAATATACCTGCCTTTCTTGATGTCATTTGTTAAATTGCTTCGACAGTGTATATTGAGATTGATTCTGATCAGCTTTAA
>DAOWNM010000234.1 GCA_030642565.1 Bacteroidota bacterium
GCCAGCCGTTCTCATTATAACGAGGAGACAAGGAGGTTTGTGGACTCGATCGATTCAGGGGGAAGGGAGATCAGCCTGGTGAATAAGGGGAGTTCACTGAAAATCTGTATGGTGGCCACCGGCGAGGCCGATATCTATCCCCGTCTGGGTCCCACCATGGAGTGGGATACGGCTGCTGCCCATGCAGTGGTCAAAGCTTCCGGTAAGAATGTTTACCGTGCCGACAACGGTGAGGAGCTTCATTACAATAAGCAGAACCTTCTGAACCCATATTTCGTAGTAAAATAGAGGTTGCCGGTGCAACCGTGAGAATAAATCAGTGGTCATCAATAGTGAACCCATCCATGAACGGTGAGAAGGACATACTTGCTGGATGTATCAAGGGGAAGCAATCTGCTCAGTGGGAGCTGTATAACCGCTACTCACGGTTGCTCCTGGCCATCTGCAACAGGTATGCCAAGAGCCAGGATGAGGCAGAGGATATTCTTCAGGAAGGCTTCGTAAAGATCTTCCTGAATATTAAGAATTTTAAGGGCGATGGCCCGTTGCTGGCGTGGATGCGCCGGATCATGATCAACACCGCCATAACCCATTACCATAAGATGCTGAAACACCGGTATCACGACGACCTGGATGAGGTGAGCGAATCGAAGTTTGAGGACAAAGGGTGGGGTGAAGCTGAGTTTACCGAAGAGGAGCTCTTCAATGTGATTCAACAGATGCCCGATGGTTACCGGCAGGTTTTTAACCTCTATGCACTGGAGGGTTACAAGCACCGGGAGATTGCAGAGATTTTGAAGATTGATGAGAATACAAGCAAATCACAGTACAGCAGGGCCAGGAGATGGCTCCAGGAGAGGCTGATTAAATTAAGAGTGGAGCGAATTCAGAGAGATGAGTGATAAACTCAATACAGAAGAGCTGATCAGGGCCAGGCTCGATGGGGCCGAACTCACCCCGTCGCCTGAATCGTGGAGAGCCATACAGCAAAAGCTGCGCTGGCCACAGTTCCTGCGATTCAATCCGGGCCGGTTCAACATTTACTATGCGGGAGTTCTTCTGCTTGCCGCTACCGGACTGGTATTGCTTCTGGCAGGGGAGAGAGAGAGGGCCGAACCAACCGTTCCGGAGGAAAAAACCACCATACAATCCACAACAGAACAGGCAGTAGAGGAAATTGCAGGGGAATCGGTGAATGAAACGAATAATGCCTCAAGCGATACAGAGAGGCACCCCGATACTTTCACCACTCCATCTCAAATGGAAGAGGCGCCGGACAGAGAGGGAGAAAACAGGGTCTCTAACGCCGGTCAGGAAGAGGAGCGCTCCGAATCGTCTCTTACAAGTGAGGAGATAGTAGCGGCTATTTCTCCCAAAACAGCAGCAGATCAACTGTTGCAGCAGTCGCCCGTTACCTATTTCACCAGCTCCATCCAATCGGGGTGTGCGCCGCTGACGGTTCAGTTTACCAACCAGAGCATGCATGCCACCTCATTTTACTGGGACTTTGGAACAGGTGCAAACAGTCAGGAGCAGAACCCGGTGTATGAGTTTAAAGAGCCGGGACGCTATATGATAACACTAACTGCCGAAAATCATGGAAACCATGCAACCGTTTCGCGCATGATGGTTGAGGTACTTGCTGCTCCTGTGGCCGATTTCCAGATTGAAGAGGGGCTGGAAGGAGTCGATAACCATGTGGTGCTGAACCTGGTGAACTACTCCTCCGATGCATCTGTCTTTGCCTGGAACCTGGTGGACGAAAAGTGCACCAACTGCAGCGGCTGGTCCTCCATCGAACACCAGCCCACACTCGAACTGAAGACCATTACACCCGATTCCAGATCGGTTAAGCTGGAGGTGATCAATGAGAATGGCTGCAGTGATATAGCTGTTCAGCAACTGCCACTGATTGTGCAAACCTCCGAGACCCGGATCAAGTTTGCCACGGCTTTCAGTCCCAATCCATCGGGGCCGGGCGATGGCAGTTTTACCCCGGGTTCAAAACGAATCGACCTGTTCCATCCGCTCTACATTGAGGTGCCTGTTGAGTTCCATATGCGGGTCTTTACCCGCAGGGGCGAACTGGTATTCGAAACCCATGAGGTGTACCGGGGATGGGATGGTTATATGCAACAGGAGCGTGCACCGGGTGATGTCTATGTGTGGATGGTGGAAGGAAAGTGGAAAGACGGGGAGTCTTTTAGCTACCGCGGCGATGTAACCCTGGTTAAGAACCAATACTGGTAATTGCAGAGGAATACTATTTTTGTATTGCTGTGCATACTCCTAAACCCTCCAACGAACAACAACTCCTGTTCAAACTTCTGAAAGGAGATACTCCTGCCAGTCTGGAGGGGATTGATACTACGAAACTCTTTGATCTTTTCCGGAGGCACCGGCTGTTTCCGCTGGCCCCCGTTCTCCTGTCACTGTTTGATGAAGAGGAGCGGGAACGATGGAAAAAGGCAATTCAATTCAGGACCATCCGTTCGATGCATCATATTGCCGTACTGGGTCAGCTTATCAATGCCCTTGACAAGGCTGGGATCGAAGCTTTTCCAATAAAGGGGCCGGTACTTGCATATGCATTGTTTGGGAACATTGGTGACCGGCACTCTTCCGACCTTGATATTCTGGTCAGGAATAAAGATATGCAACATATCATCGAAATCATGGGGAGAGAGGGATTTGTATTGACCTATCCCAAAACAGGATTGTCGGATCGGCAATGGAAATACTATTCCCGGTATAAAAAGGATATTGGTCTATATAGTAAAGAGCATAACCTTTTGGTTGAGTTGCACTACAACATCGAGAATTACATGGGACTTAAGCCGTCCGATGTAGACCTGTTGGTTCAGCACCCTGTGGAGACCGGTATTGGAGGTTTGCTTTTTAAAACCATGAACAACCATCATACTTTCCTCTATCTTACATTTCATGGGGCAGTACATCAGTACAGACGACTTTTCTGGCTTCGGGACATAGCTGTGGCGATAAACAGGTGGGAGTTGGACCACCAAAAAATACTGGAAGATGCACAGCGTATGGGGATCGAACGGATGGTTTGTGTAAGCGTGGAGCTGGCCGGGGAACTGTTCAGTGTTGAGTTACCCGAAGCATACAGCGCCTGCCTGGCAGAAAACAGTAAAGTCATTGGGAAGTTGAAACGTGCCTCTCTACAGGTGATTCTGGGGTCAGAGTACCCGGCCTTCAGAGGAAAGCTGAGTCATCACCTTTTTATGCTCCGGTTAAAGCCGGAAATGACCCATTACTTCAGGACAGTGAAAGAGATCATTAATCGACTGTATATAGGAAGATTCATGGGAGGCCATTAAATCTTTAAAGTGTAATCCTGTCGATAATGGTATTGAAGATCAGTTCCACCGAGTCTTTGATGGAGGTGACTGAGGTATCGATCTCCAGGTCGGGATGTTTCGGTGCCTCAAAAGGGGAGGAGATCCCGGTAAAATCTTTGATCTCTCCTGAACGTGCCTTCTTGTAGAGGCCCTTGGTATCGCGCTGTTCGCACACCTCCAGCGGGGGATTCAGAAAGATCTCGATAAAGTCGTTCTCCCCGATGATGTTCCGGGCCATCTGCCTGATCTCTTCGGTGGGACTGATAAAGGAGCAGATGGTGATCAGCCCGGTATTGATGATCAGCTTGGAAACCTCGGCAATGCGCCGGATGTTCTCCAACCGGTCTTCTACGCTAAATCCCAGGTTGTTATTGATGCCTGCACGGATGTTATCACCATCCAGCACCTGGCAGAAGAACCTGCGGAAGAAGAGCTCCTTTTCGAGGTTGGATGCCAGAGTGGTTTTCCCCGATGAGGAGAGCCCGGTAAACCAGATCACCTTGGCGCTCTGCCGTAGGATCTCCTCCTTCACCTTGCGGTCGTATATTCTGTCAAAAACGGGATAGATATTCTTTGCCATAATCCAATTGTTTAAAATCCATAATTCAATCCAACCCGGAAAGTGCCGGTCTGGCCGTGATACTCTTCCGGTGTCCATCGTTCCAGGTACTCCGCTTCGCCGGTCACATCTCTCCATTCATACCCCAGTCGTACATAGAGGTCGTTGATCAGTTGCATGGTGGCCAGTATTCCAATCCGGTTTGATTTCCATACCACAGGTTCAAAGGATGTTATCCCCTGCCTGGGCATGGTACCCAGCGCCGTATGGTCGGGCCCCTTTTCGGAGTGATTGTAGTAAGTTTTGATATTTAAAGTGCGGACCGGGCGGTACTCAAATCCCACATAGAACTGCCTGGCATTGTCCTCCAGGTAGTGCCCCAGGTTGTACTGGTTCGATTCGAATGTGATGGTGGGGTTATTGTGCATAAAGGTGAGTGCATTGGTCCAGGTATACTCGGCCCAAAATCGTGTGTTGGGAAGTATGGTTGTTGCTGCTCCCACCTTATATGAGACAAAGTTATGTTCGTTACTGTTGAAGATCCTGTCCACTGCCACCTCATCGAGAAACACCGTTCCATAAAGATGAAGGTGTTTCAGGTTCCTGGATGA
>DAOWNM010000189.1 GCA_030642565.1 Bacteroidota bacterium
AGGTAAAAGGGGCTTTTACTTCAGGTAACAACAAGCGTTCAGGGATTTTGCCGGTGGGTCATCTTCGAGGGGAGGAGCTGGTTATAGAGATGCAGGTACCGGCGGGAATAGCCGGTTATGGAGAGCTGGAGCTGCAATCGCTCTCACATGCTTTTCTCGATACCGGTTTCAAATCTTCAACTAACGGTTGCCCGGCCGGAGAGTTTGGTTGTTCAGACCCATGTGAAATAGATGTAAACTGTATTGAAGGAGATGAATGGGAAAGGGTCAAACCGTCGGTGGTAAGGATTTTTACAACTACCCTCTATTGCACCGGGGTACTTGTAAACAATACATCGTACGATGGCACCCCCTATATAATTACAGCCGAACACTGTATTAACAAGCAGGTGCAGGCCAATCAATCTGTATTCCTGTTCAACTATGAAAGTGCAGAATGTTTTGGTCTGGATGGCCCGCACAACATGTCCATTTCAGGATCTGAATTGATGACTGCGGGCGATAGTGTCGATTTCAGTCTGGTCAAACTTTCACTTACACCACCCGCCTCCTATGGTGTCTATTATGCCGGGTGGGACCGGAGCGATTTCCAGACCAGTTCCACTGCCACCATCCATCATCCATTCGGGGATGTAAAGAAGATCTCTTTGGATTACGATATACCCTCCATCCCGCTTCAGCCCGGTGATGTGCCCTATTCCGGACTGGAGGACTATCACTACTACTCCTACTGGTGGGTCAGGCAATGGGATGTGGGCTCTACTGAAGGTGGCTCTTCGGGGTGCCCCCTCTTTAATCAGGCCCGCAGGGTGATTGGTACGCTGAGCGGGGGAAATGCTGCATGCGGTGATTCCATCGGGTATAATAGTGAAACGAACCGGGTGATCTATAACCTCGCACCCAATTATGACGACTACTTCACCCAGTTTGGGATGGCGTGGGATCATGAGGAGGGGAAGGACAATGCCCTGAAACCATGGCTCGATCCGGTCAATTCAGGGACCGAAACCCTCGGGGGATACAATCCCAGCTCTACTGAGGCCATCAAAGTGGTCACCGGGAAACTTTTCCAGGTTTTTCCCAACCCGGCTCATAACCTCTTTTATATCACTTCAAAGGAGAGTTTGCAAGGGAAAGGGTACTACACGATTGTAAATCTCTCAGGTTCTCTTTTAAAAAGGGGGGAACTCGATGGAGAGGGAGGTGCTGTAATCCAGACCACCACACTGCCGCCCGGTCTCTATATCGTCATTGCAGGAGTTGACGGTTACCTGGAGCATCATAAATTATTGGTATCGGATCAATGAGACTTTTCCACCTGTTGATTGTATCAGCTTTGCTGCTATCGGGCTGTACTGACCGCTCAGGCTCTGCAGTTGATCCGGATAGGGACGAACATACAATGACGTATACCTGTTATGCTTCGGGATTCAGGGTAGATAACCAGGGAACCTACAGCGTGGTACAGGTACTTGATCCCTGGCAACAGAGCAAGGATGTTATCTTTTCGTATCTGTTGGCACCCAACAGGGAGATGCTCCCCGATTCATTAAGGAACCTCCCTTTTATTAAGACTCCGGTAAAAAGGGTTATTGCACTCTCCACCACCCATGTGGCCATGATTGATCAGTTGGGAAGTGCTGAATCTATCGTTGGACTTTCCGGTACCGGTTTTATTTACAACTCCTCCATCAGGGAACGGATAAAATCCGGAGCGGTGAAAGATGTGGGATATGGCCAGGGACTCGATTACGAGACCATTGTAAGGCTTAAGCCGGATGTGCTCTTTCTTTACGGGGTAGAGGGGAATGTGATGACCACACTGGAAAAACTTACAGATCTGGGAATTCCGGCAGTATTCTGTGGCGAGTACCTGGAAACTCATCCCCTTGGTAAAGCAGAGTGGATCAGGTTTTTCTCTCTCTTTTATGAAAAGGAGGAGCAGTCGGACCGTTTTTTTAATCAGATCGATTCTGCCTATAGAGCCCTGTCCGGTCTGGCTTCAAGTGTCATTCCCAAACCGGAAGTGTTGAATGGTCTTCCCTGGAAGGACACCTGGTATATGGCAGGAGGGGAGAGCTTTGCTGCACAGCTTATCGAGGATGCCGGTGGTGATTATTTATGGAGCGATAACCCCTCCTCCCAGGCAGTTCCACTGGACCTGGAGTCGGTCTACCTGAGGGCCGTAAATGCTGATATCTGGATCAATCCGGGAGCAGCAACAGGCCTGTCAGATATCTTGCTTCTGGATGAGCGTTTAGGGGATCTCAGCGTGATGGAGGCAGGCAGCGTATTTAATAACAATGCGCGCAGCAGTGCTGCCGGTGGGAACGACTACTGGGAATCGGGTACAGTACGGCCTGACTTGATACTTGCCGATCTGATCGGGGTGTTTCATCCTGATTTATTGACAGATCATCGGTTTGTATATTACAGGCAATTAAAATAATCGTTACTTTTGGGTATCATAAAACCGCTACCCATGGCCAGCATCAGAATACTGAAGAAGGATATTAACAGGTTTGCATTTGATCTGCTACAGGAGTGTTTCTCCTACAGACACTATTCAGATGAGCTTTCCGAAGACAAATTCGATGACGTGATCAGTAAACTGGTGTTGCTACGAAACGATTTGATTCTGAGGGCCAACCATCCTGAAACAGATGCTGAATCCTCCACATTAAAAGATCATTACAAACAGGTTCAGCTTGATCTACTGAAACTGGCTGAAATTGTGGAGGATCTAAAGAAGTAGGATGTGAGAATCCGGTCAAGAAGTCTGTTCATTATCTATTTTCTGGGTCTGCTCCTTATTGCCCTTTTTTTGCTTGATATCAGGCTTGGAAGTATCTCAATTACTTTTAGTGATATGATGGGGCACCTGCTGGGCAGGAGTGAGCTCTCGGATCAACAACTGGTGATCCTGACCAAATTTCGGCTGCCACGTGTGGCAACAGCACTTATGGCCGGCGCTGCACTTCCGGTATGTGGATTGCAGATGCAAACCCTCTTTCGGAATCCGCTGGCAGGACCCTATGTGCTGGGTATCAGCTCGGGTGCCAGTTTTGGTGCGGCAGTGGTGGTACTGGGAGCAGGAGCCACCGGCATTGTGGCCACCTGGAGTCTGGCCATTGCAGCCTGGTTAGGCGCCGGAACAGTGATGTTGCTGCTGTTGTTTGTATCCTACAGGATCAAGGATGTGATGACTATTTTGATCCTGGGAATTATGTTTTCGAGCGGATTGGCAGCCATCATCAGCATCATGCAATATTTCAGCCAGGCTTCGGCCCTGAAATCATTTGTGATCTGGAGCATGGGTAGCCTGGGAAATGTGACCGGTGCACAGCTGACCATCATGGTATGGGCTATCCTTCCCCTTTTACTGATTACCCTCGCCTATTCAAAGGTGCTCAACGGCCTGATGCTAGGAGAGGAGTACGCTCAGACTATGGGTATACGTATTCAGCGTACCCGACTGATAATTTTTGCCACCACCAGTATCCTTGCAGGCACCATCACTGCATTTTGCGGACCCATCGGGTTTATAGGGATTGCAGTTCCACATATGGCAAGATTTCTACTGAACCGCTCTGATCACAGGGTGCTGATGCCTGCCAGCATGCTAACAGGTATGGTGGTGATGGTATTTAGTGATATTGTATCCCGATTACCGGGTACAGAGCGGATTTTGCCCATTAATGCAGTCACATCACTAATCGGGATTCCGGTGGTGATCTGGCTTGTTATTATGAACCGGAAAGCACAATCACTCTGATGACTGATTCACCGGCAGATAAAATTATCTCGCTCGACCGGTTTACCATCGGTTATCAAAAAGGGAGTGCCCTGTTGAGTCAGCTCAATCTGACTGTTAACCGGGGCGAAATGGTGGCACTGATCGGAAGGAATGGAACAGGAAAAAGCACTCTCTTGAAATCGATGATCGGACTGCTCGCGCCTCTGAAGGGAGTTTGCATGCTCGATGGAAAACCTTTCAGCGAATATACCCTTCCCGAGCGGGCACGCCGGGTCAGTTTTGTATCCTCACAGCTCACACAACTGCCTTCACTTACTGTGGGGGAGCTGGTGGGGTTGGGAAGAATGCCTTACACCGGGTGGATGGGGCGCCTTACACCCGAAGACAGGGTGTTGATCCAACAGGCGCTCGAAGAGGTACAGATGGGCTCTTTTATTGAGAGGAGACTGGAGTGTCTGAGCGATGGTGAGAGGCAGAGGGCTATGATTGCCCGCGCATTTGTTCAGGATACGCCATTGATGGTGCTGGATGAGCCCACGGCTTTTCTTGATATTCCAAATACATACGAGCTGATTCGTCTTCTTAGCCGGTTCAGAGATGGTGGCAGATCCATTGTCTATTCAACCCACGATCTGGAAACAGCCATGCAGTGTGCCGATAAGATGTGGGTGATTCACGAGGATAAAATCCTGGAAGGTGCACCTGAGGATCTGGGACTTTCGGGGCTGTTCAATGAACTTTTTTCCACCTCGGGGATCAGTTACGATGAGCAGACAGGAAGGTTCCTGTTTTCGGGCACACAGAAAGGTAGTGTCTGTCTGGAAGGGGATAGGGATGAGCCACTTATATGGACTCGTAATGCACTGGAAAGATTGGGATACAGTATTGAAAAAGGGGCTGATCGGAAGATAAATGTAGAGTCCTCACCGGGGGGGGTAAGCTGGATTCTTCAGAAGGAGGGAGGATCCATGCGCTTTGAAAATCTTTATTCCCTGTCCCGGTTCTTGATACAGGAGTAATAAATCATTAATTTGGAGCCGTAAACTAAATTTCCGAATCATGAAGGTAAAAAAGATTATTGCTTATACATTGTCGGTACTTGTACTTCTCTTTTCTCTGGTGGCTATCCTTGGAATCTGGGATATAGTCGATATAGAGTTCCTTATCGCAAGGATGTTTAAATCATTGATGGTGATTCTGGCCGCTGCAGCTGTGGTTGTGCTTATTTTTTCCATACTGGACAGACCCGACAGGCCCGACAGGAGGGGGCCGGAAGAGGGTTAATCCAATAATCTGAGAATTTTTTCTGCGCCGGCCCTGTTGGAAAACTCCTGCAGGGCCTTTTTTCTGTTCCTGATTTGCAGTGCATCAAAAGGTTGTATCATCAAGCCATGAAGCTGCAGTTCCAGTTCACGGTCCGATGTTGCAACGGTGCAAAGTCTCTCCAGTCCGCTTCCTTCCACCATTTCAGGGTTCACAAGGCAGTGTCTGCCAACAAATAGAGCATGCAGAAGTTTGAGTTTGATTCCGGTTGCCTGTCGCGTGAAAAGCAGGTTGATCTGTGCCTGGGCGATCAGGGTGTCTAGTTCCTGATCGGGGGGATCAGCTACCAACCGGATATTTTTAAAGCGGGCCAATACTTTCTGAAACCGTAACGAAGGATTTTTCCCTGCCACGATCACCTGGTAAGGCAATCCTGAGAGCCGCTCTCTGGCCAGGGTAAGAAACATTTCAGAATTCTCAACTACTCCCAGATTGCCGTGATACAGGATATATGTTCCCAAACCTGGCAATGAGGTTACCTCTTCGAATCTGTGAAACGCCGGAATGAATTTTGCATCACCATAGTTTTCATTGAAATATTTTGTTTCATGTTTGGCGATCGC
>DAOWNM010000080.1 GCA_030642565.1 Bacteroidota bacterium
GCCATCTTCTACCTCAACAGGAACCATGAACTGATCAGATTTAACATCAGGGAATTTGCATTCGATTGGGAGATATTCAGGCAGAGCCTGCGCATTGGTTTGCCCACGGGGTTGCAGCAAACATTTGTGGCCCTGGGCATGATGGCGCTCATGAGCATAGTAAATGGATTTGGAACCAACGCGGTAGCAGGCTATACTGCCGCCGGCCGGCTCGACAGCCTGGCGGTGATTCCCTCCATAATCTTCTCTCATGCACTGGCCACTTTCGTGGGACAAAATATCGGGGCCGGAAAAATAGACCGTGTGAAAAAGGGGCTTACACGTACCATGATCATGTCATCGGCCACAGCCGTATTGATCTCAGTTCTGCTTATTATATTCAAATATCCCCTGATGAGCCTCTTTACACACGACCAGGCGGTGATCGATATCGGCGGTGACTACCTGACCATCGTCACCTCCTTTTACCTGCTGTTCACAGGCATGTTTGTATATAGTGGGGTTATGCGAGGGGCCGGTGACACACTGATTCCCATGTTCATCACGCTTTTCTCGCTCTGGATCGTCAGGATCCCGGTAGCGCTTTTCCTCAGCCAGGAGACCATCGAGATATTTGGTCTCACCCTGAAAAGTGCAGGGATGGGACAATCCGGAATCTGGTGGTCCATACCCATCGGATGGGGAATCGGAATGGTTCTCTCCTTTATCTACTACCGGACCGGCAGGTGGAAAACCAAAAGCGTTATCAAAGTCAAAGTTGAACCTGCCACCATTACCCGCTAGGTAAATAACATTATTTAACCATTTTTCATTGATTTCCCCATGCTGATTGGGTAACTTGGTTCGATATTTGTGCGTCCAATGAGGACTAACGCTACCACCTTTACCGGGATGATCAGGTACTCACTATTTATTTTTGGATTTCTGCTGTTCTCAACCAACCTGGCCGCACAGGATGATTATATCCGTTTCAAACGGATCACTATCAATGATGGTCTCTCCCTTAGTTCGGTCTACAATATTTACCAGGACTCCAAAGGTTTTATGTGGTTCGGTACCGAAGATGGATTGAATAAATATGATGGTCAGAGCATCACAGTGTACGGGGCTCATACCGATCAGCACAATCTCCTGGCCGACAAATGGATCGAACTGATATACGAAGATAAATCGGGGGTAATCTGGCTTGGCTCCAGGAGTGGGCTCACCAGATACAATCCACGCACAGGTGTTTTTACAGCCCTCCGGCACAACCCGGAAGATTTCAACTCCCTCTCCAACGATACCATCACAGCCATTGAAACGGACCTGAGAAATGAAATATGGGTTGGAACATTCCAGGGACTAAACCATGTAAACCGGTTTACAAGTGAGGTGCAGAGAGTCGTTCCGGACGATGAAGAACTTGTGGGACTCACCAGCCGGATTTCCGGATTCCTGAGTGATGAATCGGGCCGGTTCTGGATTGCCACCTATAAAGGATTGTATAGTTATGACAGGAAATCCGGGCTCTTCTTTAGTGAAAATATTGAAGGTCTGATCGATACCAGCACCACCATTTTTCAAATGACCCGGGGAGAAGAGGCCATCTGGCTCGGTACCGACAGGGGACTTGTAAAGCTTGACCTTTCGCAGAACCGTCAACATCAGCATATCTCCCTTGAGTTTTCAAGTGAGAGTGCCAGAATCACCAGGATTCTTCCTGACAACCTTGGCCAGGTCTGGGTTCTGACAGGAGAAGGGCTCTACTGCTACCGCGGAGAGGAAGAGGGTTTACAGAGGTTCCTTTCGGCAGGCGGAACCACCCACTCTCTGGCACTGGACCCGCAGGAATCGCTCCTGGAAGATATTAGTGGAGAGATATGGTTTGGAACCTTTGGAAACGGTGTTTACAGAATCGATCCCGGAACGTTCACTTACAAACATTACACCCATAATCCAGCCGATCCGGAGAGCCTGTCGGAAAATTCCATCAACTGTATTTTCCAGGACCGGTCAGGTGCCACCTGGTTTGGAACCTTTGGTGCCGGTATTAGTATCCTGAACCCCTATTCCAACAGATTTACACTCTTTAAGAACAATCCCTATAATCAGAACAGCCTGGCCAGTTCATTTGTCTGGACCATCTGTGAAGCCACCGACAGTACCCTCTGGATGGGCACCAATGCCCATGGAATCAGTTGCTACGATCAGCGTCATGGAACCTATACCCAATACGATCACAACCCCTTTGATCCAACCTCTCTTTCACACTCTTCCATACGGAAAATATACCAGGACAGCAAGGGCCGAATCTGGATAGGAACCGATGGAGGGGGACTCGATCTGTTCAATCCATGGGAACGCTCTTTTACCCACTTCAGGCACGATCCTGCCAATCCGGCTTCTATCTCGCATAACTCGGTCCGAACGGTTTTTGAGGACCGGGATGGAAGAATCTGGGTCGGTACCCGCGACGGACTGAACCTGTTGCTTGAGGATGAAATGACTTTCAGGCGTTACATGACGGGAAGAGAACAGGAGGAGGGTCCGATGCGCAACTTTATCTATTCCGCCATTTACCAGGATCAGTGGGACAACCTCTGGGTGGGTACATATGGTGGCGGACTCTGCATGCTGAATCCAGAGGATAGCACATGCATCAGCTTTTTTAACGATCCTGAAGACCCCAATACCATCTCCGACAATATTGTCTTTTCCATCCATGAAGATCAACAGGGAAGATTCTGGATAGGAACCAACAGCGGACTTAATATGTTCTATCCCGCCACGGGATCATTCAGGCGATTTGGGGTAAGCGAGGGACTGGCCAATGAGGTCATATACGGGATACTCCCGGACAACAATAATTGTATCTGGCTCAGCACCAATTTTGGAATCTGCCGGTTCAACCTGGAGACTTTTGAGGCAAAGAATTTTAATATGAACGACGGTCTCCAGAGCAATGAATTCAATGGAGGTTCCTACCACAAAGGAGAGAGTGGTAAGCTCTATTTTGGAGGTGTTTATGGCATGAATGTTATCGATCCTGACGCCATTGAACCGGTTAAAAAAGTCCCGGAAGTTACACTGACTCAACTGGAAGTGATGGGAAAAGAGGTGCAAATTGCAGGGATAGATCTTGAAGAGGAGTTTGAGGATCTTCCGGGACGCATTGTCGAATTCGAGGGGAACTTTTATACCAGCGAAAATGTAACCTACATGGAGGAGATCGTACTGGATTACAGGCACCGGTTCTTCTCCGTTGAATTTGCGGCCCTCAACAACCTGCAAACAGGCGATCTGCACTACAGCTACATAATGGAAAACCTGGAAACGGACTGGAATAACTCCGGAACCCGGAACTATGTCTCCTATACCAATATGAAAGCAGGAACCTATCTGCTAAAAGTCGTAGCTGAAAATACGGATGGATACAGAAGTGACCCTCCTATGCAGTTGCGTATTATCATCACTCCGCCCATCTGGTTATCGTGGTGGTTTATCCTGCTGGAGATAGTGGTTTCTACAGCCATTGTGGTGATGATCTATATTTACCTGTTGAAATCGCGGACCAATCGTCTCCTGAAGCATCAGAATCAACAGATCAGCCAGGCCAACGAAGCGTTGCGAAAATCAGAAAAGAACCTGATGGAACTCAATGCCACCAAGGACAAATTCTTCTCCATTATCTCACATGACCTGAAGAATCCATTTTCGAGCCTGCTCTCCATCAGTGACCTGATGGTCGAAAGTTTTGATGATACAGATAGAGAGGACCATAAAGCCGGATTTACAAAGATCAACCAGTCGGTAAAACATCTGCTCGATCTGCTGGAAAATCTGCTTACATGGTCCAGATCACAACGCGGAAGGATTAAATACGACCCGGTACGGTTTAACCTGAGTACCCTGGTACAGGAGAACATCAACCTGCACAGGTTGCTGGCTGAGAAGAAAGGAATTCTGTTGCTCTCTTCAGAGCAGGATGAACTCTTTGCCTATGGCGACAGGGATATGATCAACAGTGTTATCCGTAACCTGGTGACCAATGCAGTCAAATTCACCGAAAGGGACAGGAAAGTAGAGATTCGATTAAAGCCCGGGGAGAAGGAGATTGAAGTGAGCGTCGTAGATGAAGGGATCGGGATCACATCAGAGCAACTGGAAAAACTATTCCGGATCGATGAAAAATTTAAATCCACTGGGACAGCAGGAGAGAAAGGCACGGGTCTTGGTCTGATAATCTGCAGAGAATTTGTAGAGAAAAATGGAGGAGAAATCACCGTTCAAAGTGCCCCTGGAAAGGGCTCTGTATTTAGCTTTACAGTACCCATGGCAAACTGATCGTTGCCAAAGCAATCATAATACTGTAAATTTGCCCCGAACTTTATCTGAAAAAACCATGATCAGATCCATGACCGGCTACGGGAAAGCCGAATGTCTGCTGGCCGACAAGAAACTGACCATAGAAATTAAATCTCTCAACAGCAAACAGTTGGACACCAACATTCGTCTACCCGCCCTCTATAGGGAGAAGGAGTTGGAGATCCGTCAACTGATCGCTTCAGAACTGAAAAGAGGTAAAGTGGAGTGCGCTTTCTACTATGAACTCTCCAGTGAAACAGCCCCTGGCACCATTAATGAGCCGGTGGTTAAAGGCTACTACCAACAACTCTATAAGATCTCCGGCGAACTGGGGCTCCAGGCTTCGCCGGAGCTGTTGAGTACCGTTATGAGGATGCCGGATACGATCCGGACCGAAAAACCTGAACTTGAAGAGACGGAGTGGGAAGCAGTGAAAAAGGCCCTGAAACAGGCTGTGGATAATGTGATTATTTTCAGGAGCCAGGAGGGAAAATCATTGGATGTTGATCTGCGTCAAAGGATTGATGCCATCGCCCGGAAACTGGAAGAAGCGGGGAGCTATGAGAAGGAGCGAATAGACATGGTCAGAGAGCGTATCGGAAAACACCTGGAGGATTTTAGTAAGAAAAATACCGTGGATGAGAACCGGTTTGAACAGGAGCTCATTTACTATATAGAAAAGCTGGACATCTCCGAAGAGAAGGTCAGGCTGGCCCACCATTGCAATTACTTTCTGGAAACACTGGAGGATCAGAACCCCGCGGGGAAGAAACTGGGATTCATCTCCCAGGAGATGGGCAGGGAGATCAATACGCTGGGCTCCAAAGCCAACCACAAAGAGCTTCAAAAGCTAGTTGTGGAGATGAAAGATGAGCTTGAACGGATCAAGGAGCAGGTCCTTAACATACTGTAATGAAGGGGAAATTATTGATCTTCAGCGCACCATCCGGTGCCGGCAAATCCACCATCGTGCAGCACCTGATGAAACAGAACCTGGGGCTGGAGTTCAGTATTTCAGCCACATCCCGTGAGCCCAGGGAGGGAGAGGCGGATGGCAGGGAGTACCATTTCATCTCTCCCGAAGAGTTTCGCAAGAAGATTTATAAACATGCCTTTGTCGAATGGGAAGAAGTTTATCCGGAGCAGTACTATGGCACACTGTTCAGCGAGGTGGAGAGAATCTGGAAACGGGGCGACCATGCCATCTTTGATATTGATGTGGTGGGAGGAATGAACCTGAAAAAGGAGTACGGAGACAGGGCCTGTACCATTTTTATACAACCCCCTTCGCAGGAGGTACTGGAACAGCGATTGCGTTCCAGGGGTACAGATGATGAAGCCTCCCTCCGGAAAAGGCTGGAGAAAGCCATGCATGAAATAGAGCATGCCTCCCGGTTCGATCATATCGTGATAAACGACTCCCTGGGAAAGGCCCTTGCAGAAGCAGAAGATATTGTTCGAAATTTCCTGGCCTTATGATCACCGGACTCTACTTTGGTTCTTTTAATCCCGTTCATATCGGGCACCTGGTCATAGCCAATTATATGGTTGAATTCAGTGATCTGGAACAGTTATGGTTTGTGGTGAGTCCGCAAAACCCGCTGAAAGAGAAAAAAAGCCTGCTCCAGGATTACCACCGACTTGAGATGGTACGGCTGGCAGTGGAGGATGACGACCGTTTCAGGGCCTCAGATATTGAGTTCAAGCTTCCCACCCCCTCCTACACCATCGATACCCTGACCTATCTTGAAGAGAAAAATCCGGGAAGGGAATTTCAACTGGTAATGGGAGGCGACGGCCTGCGTACCTTTCACAAATGGAAACATGCCAACCTGATCGTGGAGAAGTACCACCGGCTTATCTACCCCCGGCCCGGCACGGATAGGGAGGCAGCCTCCCGGCTACCAAATGCCACCATGGTGGATGCTCCAATGATGGAGATCTCCTCCAGCTTTATCCGGCAGGCCATCAGGGAAGGAAAAGATGTTCGCCACATGGTACCGGCAAAAGCATACACCTATATGCGTGAGATGCATTTCTACGAAAAGTAAAAACCTGAAATTCTACCTGTCTCAGGGATATGGTCCCGGTAAATCTCATTGTACCTGCACGTGGCAAAACAGTTCTACACAAACATTGAAAACCCGTTTGAAGATCTCGAAAAAAATGAATAATTTATGGAGTGTAAGTAAACCGTAACTCATTTATAACAAAACCTATGATCTCTCGACACAAATCCAGTGAGAGTGTCGGATATATAGTTCGGACATTTAAAAACAAGAAGTTATGAAAAATATCTTTATTAAGTTTTTTTTACCGGTTACCATCCTTGTATTGTTTACCAGTTGTACTAATCATACTGACACAATAGATATTCCTTTACATACAGAAAAGGGATATGGACCTTTTATTGTATCAAGACATCTTGTTAAACCAATCAGAGATACAATAAGCTACAAGGGTGTACCTGTTAACATAAAAGAATATGTTGTCAGGAGTTATCATTTTCAAAAAGAGCAGCTTTATTGGGATCAGTTCAGAACCGGGAAAATAAGTGAAGAGCAATTTTTAAAATATGCATCCCGATATAATATCGATACAACAAAACTAACTAAAGATTTTGTGGATGAAGAGGTTTTATTCCTTATTGGTACTAATCAAAATGAGAAGCGTATTATAATCGCGGATGCTGATAATAATGAAGATTTTACAGGGGAGAAAATATTTGAATATGAATATCCTGTAAGTCTTGAAGAACAATACAAGGATTTTTATAATCCTTTGCCTGCTGTTTCAGTTGCTTATGAGTATTTCGATAATGGAACGACTGTTAAAAGAACCATAGATGTTAAACCAAGCCCATATTTAGGGAATTTGAGAATTAGCTATAATACAGGTAAGGAAATTGATAAAAAATACGATCTATTCATTAATGTACCTGAATATAAGAAAAGTACAATAAGAATCAATAAGACCCACTTCGATGTATATGTATCAAACGGATTTACAAGCCGTGCATATTCTCCAAAAATAACTTCACTATTTTTTTGCAAAAAGGGTGAAACCGGGATATCACAAACTAAGGGTGATATTCCCTACCAAATAGGAGATATTTTTAATGCAAATGGAGCTGATTACAAAATAGAATCGATTTCTCGATATGGAGATAACCTGTTATTAAAATATCTTGGAGAAAACAAGTTCCCGGTTGGTGTTAAGGAAGAAATGTATCTGCCAAAATTTATGGCCGTCAATCTTAATAACTCAGTTTTTAGCGTTGATGATTATCCGGATAAATACCTACTATTCGATTTTTGGGGAACATGGTGTAATCCTTGCATTAAGCTTATCCCTGAATTAAAGATATTAAATCAGGAATACCAGAATAAAAATCTTGTTATTGTAAGTGTTGCTTATGATAACAATATTGAAACAGTTAATGATTTTGTCAATAGAGAAAACATGAATTGGGTTCATCTATTTGTAAACATGAATAGCAATGATAAAAATTCTATTATAAACAAATTGAAGATAACAAGTTATCCATCTACAATATTAGTAGCGCCAGATGGAAAAATAATTGCAAGGAATAAAGATATTGAAGAATTGAAACAAATTTTAGATGAAAGACTAATCACCCTGTAACACACTATACAAAATCGTTATAAAAAGAGTAGTCTAAATAGAAAAATGAAAATATACTTTTATCTTATATTAACATTTATAACCAATGGCCTTTTTGCTCAATATCAGGGTCCTGTTACTGCAATAACGAGTGGATACGGCTCAAATGGAGTCTATTCTGTTTCAGTTATAAGTTTAACAAATGACCATTGGGCATCAAACGAAATTTCTATCTTTTACCCATCTGGAATAACTGCTCCAGTCCCAACAGTATTTTATTCTCACGGATACGCCTCAACCGATACGAGTTATCATATAGAAACTTTAAATCACATTGCTTCCAAGGGATATGCCGTTGTTTTTGTTCCCTACAAAACACTTGGTATAAGTAATCAAGAAAGATATGCTACACTCTTTGATGGTTTTGTAAAAGCATCAAGAACATATTCCACAATTATTGATACTACAAGGGTTGGCTTTTTTGGACAATCTTTTGGTGGTGGTGCAACACCCCGAATTTCTTTCAGAGCATTTACAGAAAATAATTGGGGTGCAAATGGCAAATTTATCTATTGTTCCGCTCCTTGGTATTCTTTTGAATTAGGCGCAACAAATTTAGCTAATTTTCCAACGGATTGTAAAATGTTAACTGTACTATATGATAATGATGAAATAAATGACCATAGAATGGGGATGGATATTTTCAACCATATAGCCATTGATGATTCTATCAAAGATTGTATAATTGTATACTCTGATACAATTTCAGGATACACATATTCAGCAGATCATTATTTACCAACACAATATACTCCAAATGGAGAATTTGATGCATTAGATTGTTATGTAACTTTTAGATTAATTGATGCATTGGCCGACTATTCATTTACAGGAAACCAAACTGCCAAAGACATAGCATTGGGCAACGGTAATGCTACACAAATCAATATGGAAGAACAATTACCTAACCTTTTTTCAACAAATTATCCATCTCCCATATATCAAGAATCAATATATGTCAATCCTTGTAATGATATTAAAAATGAACGACAAGCATTTTGCCAATCAATTCTTAGTGCAGAAAATGAGTTGATTAAAAATCAAATGTTTAAAATATATCCTAACCCAACAAACGGACAATTAAAAATTCATTCTGAAATAGCTTATCAAAAACTTGAAATTTCAGTATTTACCATATTAGGAGAAAAAATATTGACAGTCGATAATCAAACGGAATTAGATATAAGCCATCTTACAAAAGGAACTTACTTTATTAGAATTAAGGTGGACGGTGAAAACAGAATCCATAGCCACTTTACGGTTATTAAGAAAAATAAGTAGAAGCATGAACATACAAATAATCAATAAATATCCTGCAAGGGAATGGTTACGGGCCATTATTAATCTAATAAAATCAGGGTATTAGTTAGTTACTCAAAAGACACTATTTGAGGAATTCTATCTTCAGAATTAATATACCAGTAACTGCCATCATTTTTCATCACCAAACATGTAGGCCCTGCATAAATCAAAGCAACATTATCCAAATTGTTTATTCTCTCAGGAATATTTATACCGATAGGGTTATGATTCTCATCCCATTTACAAATAAAACCCCAAAACCAGACAGTTCCATCTTCTTTTAATGCAAGATTAAAATCATAATTAGATGATATTTGAACGATATTATCTAAATTTTTGACTTTAACCGGAATAGCACTATGTTCAAAACTACCATTACCTAATTGACCGAAACCATTTTGCCCCCAGGCCCAAAC
>DAOWNM010000034.1 GCA_030642565.1 Bacteroidota bacterium
CGGCTTGATGAACTCCCTGAACTGCGGCTCGATGACCCACCTGAACTCCGGCTTACAGAGCCACTGGAACGCGAACCACCTGAACTCCTGCTTACAGAGCCACTGGAACGCGAACCACCTGAACTCCGGCTTACGGAGCCACTGGAACGGTTACTTGATGAGCTCGGTCGACTGTAGGAACTGCTGCTGCGACCAGAACTGCTCGGTCGACTGTAGGAGCTGCTGCTGCGACCAGAACTGCTCGGGCGACTGTAGGAGCTGCTGCGGCGGCTGGGCGTGGTTGCTGAACGGTTAACGGTGGTGGTACGCCGCTGAGTACCGGACTGTGAATAGCTTCTGTTCTGTGAAGCGCTCTTATTATAGCTCGACGAAGAACTTGTACGCGGTTTGCTGTAGCTGGGAGTATAAGTTCCCCTGCGGTTGGTTGCATTGCTACTCCGCTGCTGAACATTTGCCGACTGCGTGGTCCTGGTGGTTCTAACAGCACTAGTGTTGGTCCTTTGCGCAGCACTGTTGGTATTGGACCTCACCTGTCTTTGAGCAGCAGTGGTAGAGTTCCTGCTTACCTGCCTCTGTCCCGTATTGGCCACCCTTGTATTGTTGCGTGTGGCTGATGTTGCTTTTGTTGTAGCAGTGGTACGGCTCCTGTACCTGGGATCGCCAGCATGGGATGTCTTGGAACTACCAGTGGTCACTCTGGATGGACTTGAATATCCGTAATAGTGCCTGTTATCAAGCCTGCCATAGCGGTAGTTGGCGGAACCGTAATAGTCATTCCCGTATCTTCCGTAGTTGTATCCATTATAGAATCCATGGTTGTATCCACTCCAGTAGGAACCTCCGTAATATCCTCCGTAATATCCTCCGTATCCGCCATAACCCCAGGGATCGTAATACCCGCCATAACCCATTCCATAATGTGAACGATAGGGATATCCATAAGAGAATCTCATTCCCCATCCCGGGTAACCCCATCCCATGCTGATACCCCAGCTAAAGGGACTTCTGGTATACCAGTACATATCGGTGTAGTAGGGATCATAGTAATTCCAACCATAATAATCATCCGAAAACCTCCTCAGGTTGGAAGAGTAGTAATAGTCATTGGGATCGGAATAGTAGTTGTAATTATTAACTATTACAGGAGCACCTTCCTGGCCGTACTGTTCCAGTGTATCATATTCTATATACTGATCTGCATAGAGCGCCTCACTACCCTCAGGAGCATAAGACTCTCCCAGCATTTCAGCTTCCTGCTGTAACTTGTATTTTTCATAGTCACTCAGGTTCTCATCTGCCACTACCGCAGATTTGGTATAGTCCGGCTGCTGGTATAAGGGTTGCGCGCTCATCGCTTCCTGGGGAGTCACAACAGGCTCCTGTACTACAACAGCGTTTGCTGCCTGCCTCTCTACTTTATTGGGATTATAATAGACATCATCATATTCCGCAGAAGCACTCTTTTGTGAGGAGCTGCAGGATGCCAGGACAATAGCGGTACTGATTATGGCAAGTGTTAAATTTTTCATGACGTTTCCTCCCGGTATTTTTGCATCTGGTGTTTTGCTTAATATTAAACAAAGTTCGTGCCAAAACAGATAATCACACCTTGCGATTGAGTGCAATATAATAAATAATAAGAAACATTACCACCCGGGTGTGGAACGGGTCATCTGGTGCATGGAGTGATTATAGAGGGGGATGCGGCGGGGTGCGTAGGTGTTTCCCATTCTGGGATTATCATCCTGGGTGTAGATCCAGAGTTCGTTAAGGTCCCAGAGGATGATTTCATCGCGGGCATCACCGGTAAGGTCCGTTGCCAGGTAAAAGGAGACCGGGTGTCCATCGGCAGGGAAGGCCACCGAAAGCTGGCCCTCAGCATCAAACAACCCACCCGTTACTGTATCGGCGGAGGTGATGAAAAACTCCTCCCCGTCTCCTTTCCAGTTAACGGTCTGACATCTGAAAACGCCCGATTCCGGGAGGAAACCGGCTTTGACAGATCCCTTTGCATCCATCACATGGGCAAGGCCGTTGCTTCCCCACCTGTTGGATGTAAAAACCTCCAATCCAGGCGACTCAGCATCCAGGTTGGCCACACCAAAACGACTTACATGACCCAGTATATTTTGTTTAATAAGGTGCCCTTCAAAGTCATAATAGATCAATCCCCAGTCACCCGCTGCATAGACCAGGCAGGGGGTTATCTGCTCACCATCGACCATCTCATAAACGGATACACCGTTACAGCGGTCTCCAATATGAGCACCCACATCATAGATCAGCTCTCCTTCGGGATTGATGACCGAGTAACCCATCAACACCTCATGTCGGCCATCATTGTCCATATCATAAACCATGGGTTGGGATCCGGAACCGGTATGCTGTTCCCAGATCAGCTCCCCCTTCTCATTCAGGGCCATCAGAAGATGCTCACGGTCCGAAAGCAACATGCAATTGTCCCTGCCCACACCCTTCAGGTCGCCAAAAATCAGCGAGTTGACATCAACCGATCCGGGAATTCTGATTCGCCTGGTCCGTTTCCCGGTTCGTCCGTCAAGAATATGAATCCGGCCTTTGCTCACAAAGATTACTTCGCGCGATCCATCTCCGTCCAGGTCATGGACCTGTACCGGTAACTCTTTACCTGAACACCCGTTGGCTTTCAACAATTGACCATATTGCCACATCAACTCACCCTCCAGGTTGATAACAGAGATCGATCCCACACCCGATCCGGATGCATCGGGCCTGACAAACACAATCTCCTTGTTCCCGTCACCATTCAGGTCGCCCAACCTGATGTTCTGATTGGTACCAAATTCACCCGTATCAAATCTTTTCCATCGCACCATCTCTGGATGATCACCCTGGTGAAGTTTCGATCGCCTGGTGAGTTGCCTCTCTCTCCTGGAAAGTTTTCGCTGCTCGCCGCTGAGCAGTTTTACCTCAACCCCGTGAAACTTCGCGGGCAGGTCTGAGATCAATCCGATTTTGCCTGACAGAGAGATACCCTCTGCATGCATATTGATGGAATCATTCAGGATGGTGGAGACCTTATTCCTTCGAACAGTAATAGTGGTATTCAATCTTTCACCCGGACTCCAAACAAGTGGTCTGATATCCAAAATCCGTTCAATAGGTCTCAGCGGAGTAACCGATTGCTGCACATGTTTCAATGTAACTGTATTTCCTTCAACACCGAAGAAATAAAAATCGGCCGGATGCTTGTAACCAAATACCACTCCGCACTTATCAAATTTGGCCTGAGGGGTGAATCCCACCTCTATGGAGTAGTCGCTCCATAACGATTCTCCGGCCACAATCATGGGATGGGTCACCAGGCTCAGAGGTGAATTTTTATCATTCAGATTGGTGAAGGTCTGGGCCAAATAGTTCTCGTCACCCTCTCTTCGGATCACCCACGCTCTGTCAAATCCATCCTGCCTGAGGGTTGAGGCCACACTCCAGCTCCCCATATTTCCGCGACGGGCATCAAAGCATATGGCAGGATCGGACGAATCAAAGTAGGGTCTGTTGCCTGGCTCAAGTTCCTGGAAGCCATCGGTAAAAACCGTGGTCTGTATCACATTACCGGAACAGGAGGAGATCAATATCAGAATGGCAATATGTATGAACCTTGTTTTAAAAAGGTCTCTATTCATTCCTTAGATTAACTTTTTGTAAATATACATTATATTTACGACTGGAAGGAAAAAACCGGAATGCGCCATAGACTTATTCTAATATTTCTGATCTTCTGTAAACTGCTTGCTGCACAGAAACCAGTGATCCTGTCTGATTTTGTACAGGAGGTTGGTATTTCTGATATGCAGTTGCAGTTTCTGGAGGATCCACACTGTTCCACCCTCCCTTCAGAACTATTTGCCGGGATGATGGACCACCAGTTCAAAGTGGTTGATTTCAGCGATCCGGATCCCGCTCTGGTGAATAGTGCACCTGGGAGCTGTATCTGGTTCCGGTTCTATTTTGTAAACCGATCCACACGTCAGTTCTCTTTCCACCTGCAACACAACGATATCTCTGAGTTCGATGAGTATAAACTGTACCAGATGTTCGACAACGGGATGGTGACTGTACGCAAATCGGGGAACACTCTTCACCCCAGTAAAAAAGATGTAAATATCAGCGGATCGGACGACCTTCGCATGTTCCTGCCACCGGGCCAAACGGACACACTCTACCTGAGGGTAACCCTGGGGCCCGAGTCTCTCCTCTCAGATCTCACCTTTACCATATCGACCCAGCATAGTGTACTTGCTCACGATCGCTCTAAACGGTTGGTATTCGGGATATTTACCGGGATCCTTCTGATTATGATCCTGTACCATATCCCGATTTTTGTCAGGGGACGCGAAAACAGTTACCTCTATTACATCCTCTATATTCTGGCATTCCTCTTCTTCTTTATCAACAAGGAAGGATATATCTACGAACTGATTCCCAGGCTGATTAGAGCACCCATTTCTATTTTTCTGCTTGAGATCTTTCTTCTCTTTTATCTCCTGTTCGGCCGCTCCTATCTCGATACCCGCAATACCCTGCAATCGTGGGATACCATCCTCCTGATTGCTGTGTGGTTTACAGTGGGCGGACTCATTCTGAATTTTGCAATTATCATGCTTCAGGAATTGGGAGTGGATGTACCATTTGTTATAGAACTGGGCGGATTTGCCATAATGATCGTCTCGGCCATTGGCTGCCTGTTCCTGGCTGTAGTACCTGCCATGATCCTGACCCGGGAGAATTTCCAGCCGGCCAGATACTTTCTCTTTGCAAACCTTTTCCTGATACTGGGAATTGCCACCAATTATGCACTGGCCGATTATACCATTGGAAAACATAGTCTGGAATTTGGTGTAACACTGCAGATCCTCACTTTCTCTATTGGGTTGAGCGAACGGATCAACCTGTTGAAGAAGAGCAGGGAGGTGGCACAGCGCAGGATCATCGATCAGTTGAAGGAGAATGCTGCACTGAAGGACAAAGTGAACCGTGAACTGGAAGACAAGGTCCAGGAGCGCACCTTCGAGATCCAGGCGCAGAAAGAACATATCGAGAAACAGAACAAAGAGATCAAATACAGCTTCGACTATGCCAAGAAAATCCAGAACACCGTATTGCCTGGCAATGATGTGTTTGAAACCCTGTTTGGTGAACATTTTATCTTCTTCAAACCAAGGGATATCGTAAGTGGTGATTTTTACTGGATCTCACAGAGCGATCACAGAATTGTGTTAACAGCAGCTGACTGTACCGGACACGGAGTGCCCGGGTCGTTAATGAGTATGCTGGGCATCACCATGTTGCATGAGATTGTGAATGAGAAGGGGGTGATGAACTCAGATAAAATTCTGAACCAGCTGCGACTGAGCATTGCACGTACCCTGAAGCAGGAAGGGAAGATCGGTGAGCAGAAAGACGGGATCGACATGGCGCTGGTGATATATGATACCCAGACCAGGCAGCTTGAATTTTCAGGTGCCAACAACCCTATCTATATTGTAAGGAACGGCGAGATGCTCGAGTACAAAGGCAACAACATGCCAGTAGCCTATTACGAGAAGATGTCCGACTTTACGCGGTACACCATTGATATGAAACAGGGCGACCGCGTCTATATGTTTACCGACGGATTCCCCGATCAGTTTGGCGGTCCACAGGGAAAAAAATTCAAATTCCGTCCCTTCAAGGACCTTTTGCTGGAGGTGCATGAACGACCCATGGAGGAACAGCACCGGATCCTGAGCCTGATCTTCGATGAGTGGAAAGGCGACCTGGGCCAGATTGATGATGTGCTGGTGATCGGTTTAAGGCTATAACTCTTCAGCACCTCACCTTTTTTTCCTTTCTTTATACCTCAAAAAAAGCAATTGCAATGGCCAAAGTATTAACCAGCATGGAAGAGAATTATGCACAGTGGTATAACGACCTGGTTTTAAAGTCCGGACTCGCCGAAAACTCAGCAGTGAGGGGTTGTATGGTGATCAAACCATACGGTTATGCCATCTGGGAAAAGATGAGGGATGAACTGGACCGGATGTTTAAAGCCACCGGACATGAGAATGCATATTTCCCTCTCTTTATTCCCAAATCATTTTTCAGCAGGGAGGCCAACCATGTGGAGGGTTTTGCAAAAGAGTGTGCGGTGGTTACCCACTACCGCTTGAAAAAAGATGAAGAGAACGGGGGCATCATCGTGGACCCCGATGCAAAGCTGGAGGAAGAACTGATTGTAAGACCCACCTCCGAAACCATTATCTGGAACACCTATAAAAACTGGATTCAGTCGTACCGCGACCTGCCCATCCTGATCAACCAGTGGGCCAATGTGGTCCGATGGGAGATGCGGACGCGACTTTTCCTGCGTACTACCGAGTTTCTGTGGCAGGAGGGACATACGGCCCATGCCACCCGGCAGGAAGCTGAAGAGGAGACCATGCAGATGATGAAAATCTATGCCGAGTTCTCTGAAAAATTCCTGAGTATCCCCGTTCTTGTGGGGAACAAGACCGAGTCGGAAAAATTCGCCGGAGCCGTGGAGACCCTCACCATTGAAGCACTAATGCAGGACGGAAAGGCACTGCAGGCCGGTACATCACACTTCCTGGGACAGAACTTTGCCAAAGCATTTGATGTACAGTTTACCAACAGGGAGGGGAAACTCGACTATGTATGGGCCACATCATGGGGGATGACCACCAGAATGATTGGTGCCCTGATTATGGCTCACTCCGATAACAATGGACTGATACTTCCCCCTAAGGTCGCACCCATCCAGGTAGTCATTGTACCGATCTACAGGGGTAATGATGAGCTTCCTCCTATCGCAGAAGTTGCAAATAAAATGAAAGATGAACTTTCTGCACTTGGTATTGCGGTAAAATTCGATGATCGCGATACACAAAAACCAGGCTGGAAATTCGCCGAATATGAGCTGAAAGGTGTGCCGGTAAGAATTGCCATTGGTCCGCGCGATATTGAAAACAGAACTGTGGAGCTGGCCCGGAGGGATACACTGGAGAAAAAAGTGATGCCGCAGGAGAACATTGCAAACTATATCAAGGCCCTGCTGGATGAGATCCAGGAGAATATCTACAATAAAGCGCTCAAATTCAGGAATGCCAGCACACACCGTGTCGATTCGTGGGACGAGCTGGTGGATGTGCTTGAAAACAAAGGTGGTTTTGCCCTGGCCCACTGGGATGGGACCCGGGAGTCGGAAGACCGGATCAAGGAGACCAAAGCCACCATCCGCTGCCTGCCCATTGATGGAGTAGAGGAAGAGGGCAGGTGTGTGGTAAGTGGCAAGCCTTCTAACCAGAGGGTTGTGATTGCAAAAGCCTACTAACAGTTTAACATCATAAAATCGTTCCTATGAAACTACGTACTATTGTCCCGGCCCTGTTTGCCAGCTCTTTCCTGCTCTTCCAAGGATGTAATGATGAGAAAGGTTTGTATGAACTTTTTTCCGGAACAGTTCCCCGATATGAGATTCCCGATGGAGAGGGAACCAGGTTCACAACTCCCCAATCCCTGTTTTTCACTATGATGGGTAATGCAGTTGAACTGGAGGGTGAGGTCTACTCCATCGAAGTCACTTCCGATGATGAAGAGAGGATCACTTACAGTTCTCAAATTCCCATCAATAGTGATCTTACGGTAAGCGGACTCACCTACATGAAAACGGAGGAAAAACTGCTGCTCGATATCACCGGAATTGAAAGGGGTATTACTCTGGAGAAATTTGCCAACCTGATGGAACACAAAACCAATGAGTATGTTGAAGTGGAGCTGACTGCCGATCTCTCCCATCTTTCAGAGAATCAGAGAGCATTGATTGGTCTGCTCTTCCAGGTGGCAGATATTATGAATGATATCTACTGGGCACAGGTGTTCCCCGACAGGGATGCTGCACTGGGCTCCATGATAGACGAAAATGTCTCACGCTTCTTTAAGATCAACTACGGGCCCTGGGAGCGTCTCAACGGGAACCTCCCCTATCTTGCAGGCTACGGACCAAAACCTGCCGGTTCAGGTTACTACCCGGCCGATATGACAACAGAAGAATTTGAATCGCTGAATGATCCAATGAAGAGCAGCCTCTATACAATAATCACCAGGAACCAGGATGGAACTCTTAAGGTAGTTCCCTACCATGAAGCTTACGCTGAACAGGTACAGAGGGCCGCTGACCTACTGAAAAAGGCCTCAGAACTGGCCGATGATCAGGGATTTAAAAAATATCTGGAGCTGAGGGCCGAGGCACTGTTGACCGACAACTACTACCCTTCCGATGTGGCCTGGATGGATATGAAGGAGAATGAGATCGATTTTGTGGTGGGACCCATCGAGAATTACGAGGATGCACTCTTTAATTATAAGGCTGCACATGAATCCTTTATCCTGATCAAGGATAAAGCCTGGAGCGAGAAGCTGGCCTATATCAACTCTGTTCTTCCACAGATGCAGAAGAGCCTTCCGGTTGCCGATGCATACAAACAGGAGGTACCGGGCAGTAAATCCGATCTGGGGGCCTATGATGTCATCTATTATGCAGGCGACTGCAATGCCGGCAGTAAAACCATTGCCATCAACCTGCCCAATGATGAGCGAGTTCAGGCCAGCAGAGGTTCCAGAAAACTGCAGCTGAAGAATGCCATCCGGTACAAGTTCGAAAAGATCCTGCTGCCCATCAGCAATGTGCTGATTGCTGAGGAGCAGCGCGAGCATGTCACCTTTGATGCATTTTTTGAAAATATCATGTTCCATGAGGTGGCACACGGACTGGGCCTTAACCAGACCATTGATAGAAAAAGAACGGTACGGTCTGCCCTGAAGGAGCAGTACAGTGCATTGGAGGAGGGAAAAGCAGATATCCTCTCCCTCTTTCTGATCACAAGGATGTATGAAGAGGGAATGCTGGGTGAACGCGACCTAATGGATAACTATGTGACCTTTATGGCCAGTATCTTTCGCAGCATCCGATTTGGAGTTGCCAGTTCACATGGCAAAGCCAACATGATCCGGTTCTACTATTTCCAGGAACTGGGAGCCTTTTCAAGGGATTTGAATGGAACCTACAGCATCAATTTTGAAGAGATGCAGCGTGCAATGCAAGAATTGTCGAATCTGATTCTAACCACCCAGGGCGATGGAGATTATGAACTTGCCAGAAAGCTTGTGGAGGAGAAAGGATTTATCCGGGAGGAGCTACAATCCGATCTGGAGAGGCTCAAAGTGCTGAATATCCCGGTTGATATTGTTTTCAAACAGGGTCCCGAAATGGTTGGCCTGCACTAAGATCATGTGATGCTCCAACGGTTCAATAGTTTTCTCAGGAAACAGGAACTTTGCAGACCGGACGACCGGATCCTTCTGACTGTTAGCGGGGGGATTGATTCGGTAGTGATGGCGCACCTCTTCAAAGAAGCGGGATATGATTGTGCCATCGCCCACTGCAATTTCCAGCTACGCGGCGAGGATTCTGAACTGGATGAAACGTTTGTCCGTTCATTGGCCGCCTCCCTGGAGATCCCTGTTTTTGTCAAACGGTTTAATGTAGATGCGGAGATGAAGCAGAGAGGCATCTCACTGCAGATGGCCGCCAGGGATCTGCGTTATGGTTGGTTTGAGGAGTTGCTGTCAGAACATTCCATGGACCGGGTGGCCACGGCACACAATAAAAACGATGCTGTGGAAACCTTCTTCCTGAACCTGTCACGAGGTTCCGGAATCAGAGGATTGAAAGGGATCTCTCCAATCCGGGGAAAGATTATCAGACCCATTCTTTTTGCCTCGCGGCCCCAGATTGAATCTTATCAACAGAGACATGGAATTGAATTCCGGGAAGATGCCAGCAACCTGGAGACCAAATACCAGAGAAATAAGATCAGGCACGATATTCTTCCTGTAATGGAACAGATCAACCCTGGCTTTATGGAGATCATGGAGGGGAACATGGAGCGGCTTGGCGAGGTGTACGAAATCTACAACCGCTCCATTCAACAGGTTCGGATGGATCTGTTTGAAGAGAAGCAGGGGAATATTACCATTGATACGGAGAGACTCAGAGCAATGACACCATTGCATACCTGGCTCTATGAACTCTTCTCTCCCTATGGGTTTACACGTTCGCAATGTGAAGGGATAAGGAAGATTATGGACTCCGGACCCGGCCGTCAGTCTATCTCCACCACCCACCGGCTCTATATGGACCGCGATCAGATGATCCTGGTGCCATCTGACAGTGAATCGTTTGAACGTTACTATCTGGACGATCCTGAGAAACACTCCTCGCTACCCTTTCCCATGGATATGGAGGTATTGGAGCGTTCAGAACTCCAATCAATTCCAGACGATCCCATGACAGCCTGTCTTGACCTGGATGAGATCCAGTTTCCGCTCACCATCCGGCGCTGGATGCACGGCGATTATTTCTGTCCACTGGGTATGGAGCAGATCAAAAAGCTCAGTGACTTTTTTGTGGACGAAAAGGTGCCGGTTCCTGAGAAGGAACGCACCTGGATCATGGCCTCCGGTAAGAAAATTGTCTGGATCATGGGTTACCGGATCGATCACCGTTTCCGGATCACACCCTCCACCAGCAGGGTACTCAGGCTACGATTCCAGTCCGATATTACCTCTTAAGCGGTGGAAAAAAGTTTTTAACTGCTCCTTATCGCGCGATTTGATCATTCCTTTCAGGGCATCCATCTGTTCGCTAATTCGTTCCACCTGCTCCAGGCTGTAAGGACTGAGCAGGATCTCGGAAAGCAGGAAATCATCTTCCGAGAGCAATCCTTCAGCAATACTGAAATGCTTCTTAAAGGTTGTTCCAGGCGCCTCCTGCTTCTTCATGCAGGCCGCAAATACCATGGTGGACGAAAAAGGGATGGAGAGTGAATAGGCGATGGTTTCGTCATGCTCCCGGAAAGAGTATTCATGAATCCTGATCTTCAGGCTGCTATAAAACTCCCTGAAAAAAGCCTTTCCCTCCTCGTCCGATTCTGAGATAATGATAGCATTCTCATTGCTCAGCTCCTTCACATTGCCAAAGGTGGGACCAAACATGGGGTGAGTGGATACAAAGCGCCGGCCCAGCTTCTTGTAGTAGTCAGCCATTCCGCTCTTTACCGATGTAATATCTGCAATGATACACTCCTTGGGCAGGTATGAGACAATCTCATTAAAAAGAGACACTGTACTGTCAAGGCTTACTGCATTGATCAGCAGGTCGGGCGAAAAATCAGTGATCTCCTCATAGTAGAGGAACTTCCTCGAATTAAAGAAGTACTTCAGTTTACTTCGATCCACATCAAATACACCCACTTCATAATCGAGGCAGAGCGACTCTACCAGCCATGAGCCCATGTTCCCGGCTCCGATAATTGCAATACGCATTCTGTTCTATTCAGATTTTTGTTTAAACACTCGTTCCGCATGTTGTTCCTGCAACATGAAATCGGCCATTACTATGGCTGCAACTGCCTCCACCACAACCGGAACCCGAAGGGCAATACAGGTATCGTGCCTGCCTTCAATACTAAGATCCTCCATCTCGCCCGTTCTGATATTAATGGTACGCTGCGTCTGGTGGGTACTGGAGGTTGGTTTTACCGCAACCCTGAAACAGATCTCATTTCCGTTGGAGATTCCCCCGTTGATCCCCCCGGCAAAATTGGTTTCAGTGGTTCCGGCCGCAGAGACAATGTTATCGTTATGCTCCTTTCCGGTCATTTTTGCAGCACGGAATCCGGCACCAAATTCAATACCTTTGATGGCGGGTATGGAGAAGACCATGTGACTCATCACCGCCTCAATAGAGCCAAAAAAAGGTTCACCAAGTCCCGCAGGCACCGATGCAATGGTGCATTCGATAATCCCCCCGATAGAGTCCTGGTTTTCAATGGCCCTGTCAAGTGCCGATTCGATATCGCTACTGCCACCCACCTCCAGGATGGAGGATGAAATTGTTGTGGGAACAATCATCTTTTTAGCGAGCACACCTGCTGCTACCAATCCCAGGGTCAAACGTCCCGAAAAATGTCCCCCACCACGATAATCCTGGTATCCTCCGAATTTCTGATGACCTGTTAAATCGGCATGTCCGGGCCTGGGAATATCCTTCTGTTGACTGTAGTCCCCCGAACGGGTATTGGTATTCTCAAACAGAACCATCAACGGAGCGCCGGTGGTCCGATCGTTATAAACGCCACTCATAATACGCGGGGAATCAGGCTCCTGCCTTAGGGTGGTCCCTTTTGCGCCGCTTTTCCTCCTGGAAAAATCGGCCTCGAAATCTGATTGTTTCAACGGAATACCTGCAGGACAACCATCGATCACGATGCCCACAGACTCCCCGTGCGATTCACCGAAAATACTAACTCTGAATAATCTACCGAATGAGTTCATGATTCATCAATCACTTTATAAAGTTCATTCAACTGGTTCACGGTTAACTGTCCCGGAGCGGTCTCTCCTCCTGCTCCCGTGGAAGCAAAGGTAAATTCTGCACCCAGGTAGGGTCCCATCACCCTGGTAATCCTGCCCTTAGGACCCATCCCCAGAATCACCTTCTTTCCAGGCAGATCATAGAGACTCAACAGGTTCCGGATATCCTCAGGAGCATTCACCCGGGTAGCTATTTTGGCAATCTCCCCCCCCTTTTCGTAACAGGCGATCATCACCGATTCCAGATCCTCCCTGTCGATGGTTCTTTTAAAATTGTGGTAGGAGATGATAACAGAGGTTCCTGCCTGCTCAGCAGCGCTGTTCAACAGCTCCATATCTTCGGCCGATGTCTCAATCTCAATATCAACATAAGTTGCTCCCAGCTTCATCCCCGCTTTCAGCAGTTCCACCCGTTCACTATCGCTATAGACTCCCGGCCGGCAGGTAACGATGGTCTCAACGGCTTTGGGAAATAGTGGAAAAAGTTTTGAAGGAGGCTCCCTGATCAGGTCGAGCCGCAACTCTATCAATCCGGCTCCTGAATGGATGGCCTGATCCAGTCCGGATATATGTGCAACACTAACACAGATCATGGAGAAGGGATTTTAGTTCCGATAATGCAATGGGCCTGATAATGGTGTTTCCCAATCCTTTCAGCAATACAAAGTGAACATCCTCTCCTCTCCTCTTCTTGTCTTTCCGGATGTTCTGATAGATCTCACCAGGATCCAGTTCCATATGAGCAGGCAGCCCTGCAGAGAGAACCATCTGCTCTACCCGATCCACCTCAGATGCAGAGAGGAGGCCCTGCAGGTAGGAAAGC
>DAOWNM010000157.1 GCA_030642565.1 Bacteroidota bacterium
ATTGTGCCGGGAATGATTGGTTTGGAGGCCGGACAATCGGCCTTCGGCGATATTTATGCCTGGTTCAGCGACTTGCTGATGTGGCCCATCGATCAGGTGGTGGCCGGACTGGATGGAGTGGACGAAGAGGTTAAACAAAAGATCAGGGAGGAGTCGGCAGGAAAGATGATTGCTGAACTGAGCAAGGCAGCAGAGAAGATTCATCCCGGGGAGAGTGCTGTTCTGGCCCTGGACTGGATGAATGGACGAAGGACCCCCGATGCAAACCAGAACCTGAAGGGGGCCATCATGGGCCTGACCCTGGGTACAGATGCACCAGCAATCTTCAGGTCGCTTGTGGAATCTACTGCCTTTGGTGCAAGGATGATTGTGGACCGGTTTGTGGAGGAGGGTGTCCGCATCGACGGGGTGATTGCCCTGGGCGGTGTGGCCAAGAAGTCCCCCCTGGTGATGCAGATCGTAGCCGATGTACTGAACATGCCTATACAGGTGGCCCGTTCGGAACAGGCCGTGGCCCTGGGGACCGCCATGGCTGCAGCGGTGGTGGCAGGTGTTCATGCGAGCATCCCCGAGGCCCAGGAGGCCATGGGGGGCGGATTTGAAACCGAGTACCATCCCGATCCTGCCATGGTTAAAATCTACGATGCCCTATTCGAGCGGTACAGGCGGTTTGGAGCATTTGTGGAAGGTGAGACTTCCTCCAAAATATAATGAAGCCACCATTATCATGTTTGTTGACCAGGTTTTTCATAACTTGAAGTTTCTTATATTTGTAGTTGAAAGAGTTGTTATGAAAAGGACAGTTTCAGTTTTCCTGATTTTTTTAGGGGCGTTTTCTTATCTGATGGGACAAACAGCAGAGGAGGAGATGATCCGTCTGAAACAGGAGGTTGAAGGCGTTGTTGAGGAGAAGCCTGTGGAGGAGCCTACGTCAGGAGAGATGGTGAAACCGGGGCACTGGGATTTTTCGATGGGGACCAGCTACTCCTATATGAAGGGGTATGGTTCCGGCATGATGTTCTATACCGCACCAAGCTACACCCTGTCGCTCTCAGATCGCTGGGCACTGCATGGCGGTGTGGTGGCCTCACATTATCAGGGTCTGAACTACACCCAGCCCGGTGAGATCTTTTTGCCTGGCACATTTTCCAGTCTGGCCATTTTTGCTTCTGCCTCCTACCGGATGAGCGATCGCCTGGTACTGCATGGTACCGGCATCAAGCAGCTGGTTTCGGCCCCCATTACACTTTACACCCCGTATTCCATGGACAACCTCTCCCTGGGAGCTACCTATAAGATAGGGGAGAACATGACCATCGGCGCTTCTGTTCATATGAGAAATGGTAATGGAACCTACTCCACACCCTTTGGCAGTCCGTTTTTCCCATCATCTTTCGGCTGGTAGATATGGCCGTTCTGCTCGCCTCCCTGGCTCCTGTCTTTATCATTCTATTTTATATCTATTTCAGGGATAAATATGAGAAGGAACCCTTGAAGCTGTTGGTCAAAGCGTTGTTGCTGGGTATTGTCATTGTGATTCCAGTGATTTTTGTGGAGCGATTGCTGTTAAACCTGATGCCCCCTGCAGGCAAAGTGGCAGAAGCTGCATACCAAGCCTTTGTTGTGGCCGGTTTTACAGAAGAGCTGTTCAAGTTTCTGGCTCTCTATCTGCTGGTCTGGAAAAGTCCAAGCTTCAATGAACAGTTCGACGGGATCGTCTATGCGGTATTTGTATCGCTCGGTTTTGCCGGGGTAGAGAATGTGATGTATGTGATGGATGGTGGGATGCAGACCGCACTTTCCAGATCCCTTACCGCAGTTCCGGCCCATGCCATCTTTGGAGTGACCATGGGCTACTACCTGGGAATTGCCCATATGTACGAGGAGTTGAAAAGCAAATACCTGGTTAAAGCCCTCCTGGTACCCATCGTTCTGCATGGCATTTACGATTTTATCCTGATGGTGGAGATTGGATGGTTGCTGCTGATGTTTATCCCTTATGTGATTGTGCTTTATTCTATGGCGATTAAGAAGATGAAGCGCCTTTCCGATAGCTCAATTTTCAAACCCTAATTCCATACCATGTACGATTCAATCATACCAACAACCGATACCATACCGGTTCACTGGTTATGGTTCCAGGTTTTACTTATTTTCACCTTCTTCATTCACATGATCCTGATGAACTTCCTGCTGGGAGGAAGCCTGCTTACTGTCTGGGATCTGCTTACCGGGAAACTGGAGAAGAGGGCCTCGGGCAGCATCCCTACATTGGTGGCTCTGACTGTTAATTTCGGTGTACCACCGCTGCTTTTTGTCCAGGTACTGTACGGACACCTGTTTTACTCCAGCTCGGTCATGCTGGCGGTTCCCTGGCTACTGATTGTCCCCATCCTGATATTGGCCTACTACGGGGCCTATATTTTTGTTAAACAGGCCGACAGGGCGCCCCTGTTATCGAAGGGCGGACTGATCTTTACGACCCTGTCGTTGCTCTATATTGCTTTTATATTTGTGAATAACAACACCCTGGCCATACAGCCCGATCGTTGGGGGATCTATTTTAAGAACCCGGGTGGATGGAACCTGAATCTGGGTGAACCCACCCTCTGGCCCAGGTATCTGCACTTTCTGCTGGCTGCACTGGCCATTGGAGCATTGGGCAGGGCCATCGTCTACCGGTTTTCCAAAATGGATAAGAAGGAGAAGGAGAGCCAGATCAAAAGGAACCTGAAGATCTTTGGCTGGATCACCATTATACAGTTCGGGGTGGGTAGCTGGTTCTGGCTCACCATGCCCGATACGGTCTGGAAAACCTTTATGGGCGGATCGTTCTTTGCAACAGCCATGATGGTGACCGGCTGGTTGCTGGCGCTATTGATCCTTCATAGTTCATTTACAGGAAGATTGACAACAGCTATGATTCTGGGCGGACTCGAGGTACTTGTGATGGTGATTGTCCGGGAGCTGGCCCGGGGAGCCTATCTGAAGGAGCTGTTCCGTCCTTCGCAACTTGAGAATGTGGGTGAGCTATCTCCACTGATCGCGTTTCTGCTGGTTTTTGTGGTGGGCCTTCTGGCGATCTACTATATGATCCGTTTAATTTTCAAATCTAAAGATTCCCCATCATGAACTATCCGGTCTGGTATCTTCCACAACTGGGAGGAGGATTGTTAATCGCCATTATCGCGGTTCTGCATGTGGTTATTGCGCACCTGGCCGTGGGTGGTGGTCTGTTTCTCGTGCTGACCGAAAGAAGGGCGGTATTAACGAAAAACAGTGCACTGCTCGAATATGTAAGAAAACATACCTGGTTTTTCCTGCTGCTTACCATGGTGTTTGGAGGAGTGAGCGGCGTTGGGATCTGGTTTATTATTGCACTGGTCAACCCGGCTGCCACCTCCAGTCTGATACACATCTTTGTGTTTGGATGGGCCATCGAGTGGGTCTTCTTTATAGGGGAGATCGTGGCGCTGCTGATTTATCATTACCGTTTTGGAAAGATGGACCACAAATCCCATATGGCACTGGGCTGGCTCTATTTTATTTTTGCATGGCTCAGTCTGTTTACCATTAACGGTATTCTTGGTTTTATGCTGACTCCGGGAAAGTGGATCGAGACCGGCAATTTTTGGCACGGTTTCCTGAATCCCAGCTTCCTGCCGTCGTTGATTTTCCGGACCTGTATCGCTCTGATCTTTGCAGGAGTATTCGGACTGGTAACCGGAGCATGGCTGAAGGAGAGGGAGAACCGGCGGACCGTATTCCGGTTGTGTGCCCGCTGGATGTATATACCATTGTTGATACTGGTGTTTACCGGTATCTACTATACCCGGGTGATCAGCACCGAATCCTTTGAAAACCTGTTTCACTATAACCGTGAGAGCACACCCTTTATTACCCTGATTATAGTGAGTTCTATCCTGCTCTTTGGATTAGGCCTCTTTACACTGGTAAAGACCTCACAAACGGTTCAGAAGATCGGGGCACTGATGCTGGTGCTGATCTGCTTTGGCTGGATGGCAGGGTTTGAATATATGCGCGAGATCGCCAGGAAACCCTTTGTGCTGTATGGTCATATGTACTCCACCGGTATCACTCCGGCCCAGATGGAATCAGTGAACAGTGAGGGATTCCTGGCACAGGCAAAATGGACAGAGGTGAAGGAGGTAACAGAGGACAATATGGAGGAGGCGGGTGCAGAGATTTTCAGACTGCAGTGTATGGCCTGTCATACGATAGATGGCTATAATGGAGTGCTGAACAAATCGGGCCAGCTGACCGAGCGGGGCCTGGAGGCATTGCTAACAGGTATGGGAAAGGTGAACTCCTATATGCCACCCTTTGCCGGAACCGGACTGGAGAAGAGAGCAGTGGCTGCTTACATATTCAAAGAACTCCAGGGTAAATCGATACCCTCCGCGGTGGGGTATGTTGCCGAATCTCTGCCCCTTGAGATTCCAGCTTTTGATCCCGATACAAGTCTCTATGTGCTGCTGGCCTGGAACGACCTGGGGATGCACAGTATCTCTGATAATGAAAAGTACTTTTCATTCCTTCCCCCGGCCAATACCTTGAATGCACAGCTGTTTAAAAGGGGAGCGCTCCCGGAGGTGGTTACCAGCGGTATTGTCATGGAGTATACAGTGGAAGAGGAGTTTCAACATCCGGAATATCACTCCATGTTCTGGCAGTATGATGAGGCAATTTTTGGTGCCGATCTCCCCGAGGGAACCGGTCTTATGGGCAAGGGTGTAAATGGAACCATGGAGCCGCACGGGTCTGTTTTTGCAGCACATAAGATACCCGTGGTGCCCTATATGGATAACAAGACCTACAATCCCTACCCGGTGTTTACCATCACCGCAAAAGATGAATCCACAGGTGAACTGCTTGCGGTTACCAAAGCTGTGGCTCCCACCTCTACAGAGATGGGATGCAGAAACTGCCATGAAGGCGGGTGGGCCTGGAACGATGTTTCCGGAATGGCCGATCTGACTGCCATCAATATCCTGAAGGCACATGATCGTTTTAACGGGACCACCCTTCTGGCGGATGCAGAGAACGGCGAACCCAAACTGTGCCAGTCGTGTCACGCCGATCCGGCAGTAATGGCACCCGGAAAGCCTGACGTGCTGAACTTCTCCACTGCCATTCACGGTTTCCACGCCAACTACCTTGAAGGGATGGACCAGGAGGCATGCAACATGTGTCACCCTTCACATCCCGATGGCAAAACCAACTGTTTCCGGGGCAGGCACAGCCAGGTTGGCGTTGGGTGTACCGAGTGTCACGGTACCCTGGAGGACCATGCACTTGGATTGCTGGCCAACCAGTCGGACAAAATGGCTTCAGCCAGGCTGGCAAGGGGATTGGAACCGGTGTTTGCCGCTTCAAAGGAGGAGATCAAACCACGCATGCCGTGGCTTATGGAACCCGATTGCCGATCGTGTCATACCAATTATAATATTTTTGAGGATGGCTTTGATGGAACAGCATTTAACCGCTGGGTTCCCGGTTTTGAGGCACTTTACCGCAACAGAACCGATAATCACGGGGTGATGTGTTCGGCATGTCACGGATCGACCCATGCGGTGTATGGAGCTTATAACAATTACGGTTTGCAACGCGATAACCAGCAGCCTTTGCAGTACCAGGGGTTGGCAGGTACCATAGGTACCCACGGGCAGTGTATGGTATGCCATACGGTGGAGATGACATCCAACGGTCATCACCGCAATATGGTGAACAGAGATCCACTCCCGGTGTTAGTAGAATAAGGATATGAGACAAGCAGCAAGATTCAGGATTTTAACCTGTTTGATAATGGGGGGAGCACTCCTTTTTGGCTGCAGGGCCAAAGAGGAGGTGCATCCCCTCGGAGAATTACTGCCTGAAATCGATAGATTCTGGGAGGTAGTCCCCCGTGGAGCGGTCATTGAACGCATCGGGATTAACTTTGAGTTTACCGAGGGACCGGCCTGGCATCCCAAGGGATATCTGGTTTTTTCGGATATCCCGGCGAATACCATTTACGAGTGGACCGGTAGAAAATTTGTGATCTTTCGTGACTCTTCCAACAATGCCAATGGTCTGCTTTTCAAAAAGGAGGGCGATCTGTTGGCCTGTGAGCATGGTTCCAGGAGCATCACCAGGTACTCTCCCGAAGGAAAGCTGACCACGCTGGTGGATTCTTACAAGGGCAGAAGATTGAACAGTCCCAATGATCTCTGCAGATCCTTTTCCGGGGCCATCTATTTTACCGATCCGCCGTGGGGACTGCCCGAACGGAACAGCGATCCGGAGAAGGAGCTGCCCTACAACGGGGTTTTCATGTGGAATGATGGCCATATGACTTTGATCGACAGTACCCTGTCGTGGCCCAACGGTATTGCCCTGTCGCCCGATGAAAGGTATCTCTATGTGGCCAACATGGAGATCACACCGGAGAATGGGGAGGATCAATACGATCTGTTCTGGATGAGGTACACCCTGAATGA
>DAOWNM010000076.1 GCA_030642565.1 Bacteroidota bacterium
GATGCCTGCCGGAAACATGGATTGAAAGTGGGACTCTACCTGTCGCCGTGGGACCGCAACCATAAAGATTACGGCAACCCTGAGTATATTACCTACTACCGGAATCAGCTCAGGGAGCTGCTGACCAATTACGGAGAGATCAATGAGATCTGGTTCGATGGTGCCAATGGGGGTGATGGCTATTATGGAGGCGCCAATGAAGTGAGGCGGATCGACAGAGAGACCTACTACGACTGGCCCACTACCATCGCACTGGTTAAGGAGTTGCAGCCCGGTATTATGATCTTCTCAGATGCAGGTCCCGATATCCGCTGGGTTGGGAATGAACATGGACATGCCGGCGAGACTTTCTGGTCGGTCATCGACAATGAAAAGCTGGTTATAGGTGCCTCCGATTCAAAATACCTCAATAGGGGAGATCCCGATGGAAACAGCTGGATCATTGGTCAGTGCGATGTCTCCATACGTCCGGGCTGGTTCTACCATGCTTCGGAGGACAGCTTGGTCAAAACACCTGAACAACTGATGGAGATCTACTACAAATCGGTGGGACGTAACGGGGTGTTGCTGTTGAACCTGCCTCCCGACCGGCGTGGACTGATACATGAGACCGATGTGGCCAACCTGGAGGAGTTTAAGGCGAATATTGACGCCATTTTTGCCAGGGACCTGGCGGAAGGAGCATCTCTGATCAGGCATAAATCAGAGGACAAGCTGGTGGAAATCACTGTTGAACTGGGCGGACCAAAAGAGTTTGACCATATTGTACTGGGAGAGCCCATTGAGAAGGGTCAGCGCATCAGCCGTTTTCGTATTGAAGCAGAGACCGGCGAGGGAGAGTGGACCAAAATTGCCGAAGCCACCACCATCGGGTACAAACGGATCCTGCAGGTGGACCCGGTTACCACCTCGAGGTTAAAGGTGGTTATCGAAGAATCAAAAAACCCGCCCCTGATTTCAGAGGTGGGTCTCTATCTCTCCGGAAATTAGTGAATTAGCCACCCACAATACTGAGGGATGTTTAAATTCCGCTAAAGTCGACGTTATCAAACACCAGTGAGGGCAGTCGCCACGACCGGCTGGGATCCACATCGTTGCCAACGGCAATCAGCTCATTCCATAACTGTTTGAAATTGCCTGTGATGTTCATCTCAGCTACGGGCTTGATCAGTTTCCCTTTTTCTACCAGGAACCCCTCGATTCCGTAAGAGAAATCTCCGGTAGCCCCATTGTTATTGCCGCCGTTAAATCCGGTCACCAGAATACCCCGGTCGATATCGGCCAGCAACCCTTCCAGGTTCTTTTCACCCGGTTTAAACACCAGGTTGGTGGTGTTACCCGTGGTGGCTTCCATCTCCAGCTTCTTGCCATAATAAGTGTCGATATAGTAGGTTTTCAGGATGCCATTTTCAATCACGGCCCGTTTTTCGGTAGCCATACCCTCACTGTCAAACAACCTGGAGCCGCGTCCCGATACAATAAACGGGTCATCGGCAATGGTCATCAAGCCTGAACCGATCTTCTCTCCCTTCATCCCGATCAGGAACGACTGCTTCTGCTGGATGGAGTATCCGTTAAGGGCAGAGATCAGTGGTTGCAGGGCCCTTCCGGCCATCTTGTTCTCCACAATCATCGGCATCTTTCCAGAGGCAATCTTCTCCTGTCCGAGACGGTCCAAAGCCCTCTTCAGCGCCTTCTTTCCGATATCCTTTCTCACCAGTTGATCGCTGAAAATGGAGGATTCATACCAGGAACCCTGAGGGCGGGCCTCACCGTCGGTCACAGAGACTGAAGCTCTCAGGGAGTAGTAGGTGTTCTCGGTATCGCCTTCAAACCCGTTGCTGGCCACCATCACGCTTCCACTCATTCCGTCGCTGTAGGAGGTGGATACAGAGATGATGCGCTCATCAGAACCAAGAACCTCTTTTTCCAGGTCAAAGGCGTCCTTCACCTTTTGCTGGGGATCGACCGATTTGAAATGGGGATCGACGCTCTTCAGATCGGGCCCACCACCTTTGTAGTAGCGTTCAGGATCGGGGAGGGTACGAAACTCATCTTCGGCCAGGTACCTGGTTCCGGCAATGGCCTCCTTGATAAACTTGCCCAGCTCCTCCCTGTTGGTAATTCTGTTGGTGGAGATGCTCGAATACTTGTTATTTACATAGAGGTTAATCTGCATGCTGTTCCGGTTGGACTCCTGGAGCTTATCAATCTTCTCATCCCTTACCTCGATCTGGCTGCTGTTGTTGTTGTATATGGATACACGGGCCTGCTGCGCTCCGTTCTGAACGGCGTGTTCCATGGCCCATTTTGCAATGCTATATTTTTCGTCTTTGGTCATGATCAAATGTTTTCAGGATTATGCACTGGTTCCTCCAACGGTGAGTTTTTTTACCAGTACAGTGGGAAGGCCCATACCAACCGGAACCGATTGTCCCCCTTTACCGCAGGTCCATGTACCGGTAGCGGTCTGATAGTCCCCGGCAGCCATAGTAATATCGGCCAGTGCCTGGGGTCCGTTCCCGATGATATTGATATCCTTGATGGGTTGGGTCAGTTTCCCGTTCTCGATCAGGGTTCCGGATTTTACGAAGAAGGTAAAATCACCTGCACCAATCTTCACCTGCCCGTTGGTGAAGTTGTCTACGTAGACGCCGTAATCGATACTGGAGATAATATCGTCGGTGGTGTGTGGACCGTTCTCCATATAGGTGATACGCATCCTGGGAAGCGGCACATGACGGAACGACTGCCTGCGGCCATTCCCTGTGGGATCCACGCCATAATAGTTGGCACTGATCCGGTCGTGCAGGTAGCTCTCAAGTACACCGTCTTTGACCAGGTATACCTTCTTCACATCGTTCCCTTCATCATCGATATTGATGGCTCCGCGGTTGTTCTCCATGGTTCCGTCTTCAACAATATTGATGAAATCTTTGGCAATGCTCTTGCCCATTTTATCAGAGAAGATCGATTCTCCCTTGCGGTTAAAATCGGCCTCAAAAGGATGTCCCATGGCTTCATGGAGCAGAATTCCTGAGCCCCCGGCACCCAGCACCACCGGTAATTCTCCGGCTTTGGGTTTCCCGGCACCAAACAGGAAATTGGTTTTTTTCACGGCTTCCTGGGCCAGCTCTTCTACCACACTGTCGTCCAGAAACTCAAAACCCATACGCATCGACCGCGCACTGTAATCGTTTTCAATCTCCCCATCCTTTTCCATCACACAGACCACACCGAGTGTGGCCATGGGACGGTAGTCATAGGTGAGCAGCCCCTCCGAGCTATAAAACATCACATAGGAGGATTCATCCCTCTGGAAAACCCTGGCCTTGGTCACCTTTTCGTCCAGTTCATACAGCCGGTCGTTTACCTTCTGTACAAAAGGGATCTTCTCCTCTATGGTAGAATTTTCCCATTTCTGAGAGACCTTATAGTAGTTGGGGATCGTTTTTTCTATGAGAGCACTCTGTTTAAAAGTGACAGGATCGTTTGCTATATTGGCAGCTGTTTTGGCCACCTTCAGCATATCCTGCAGATTGGTGGATTCGGTATATGCAAAACCTGTCTGGTCGCCCTTCAGCACCCTGATCCCTACGCCGTAATCGACGTTAGAGTGTGCACTGTTTACCTTTCCGTCTTCCAGTCCCAGGCTGTTTGAGATGGTATGCTCAAAAAAGAGGTCTGCATAGTCACCTCCTTTCGACATTGCTTCGGCAATCACTTTCTGCAACATCTCGGGAGTCACTTCAAAATGGTCTAAATAGCTTTTCACAAACGGTGAGATTTGAATGTTCTGGCAAGATTTTAAAAGAGGGGGCAATACCATGGTTCCTGCCACGGCCGTACCGCCTGTTTTAATAAAATTGCGTCTGTCTAAAATCATTGTCTCTGGGTTTAGCAAATAAAGCACCCAATGTACAATTTTCCGGCAGAACAGGAAACAGATCTCAGCATGGTTAGCAGCATCTTAACACAATTTGTGCTACTTTTATCCGATATTGAACACTTTACCAAAACCAACACTATGAAATATTTAAAAATTTTCACATTTGTTACCATCTCCCTGGCTCTTTTTTCCTGTAATGCGACTGAGGATGGTTGGATCACACTGTTCGATGGAGAAACCCTCGAAGGGTGGACTGCATCCGAGCATACAGACTCGTGGAAAATAGAGGAGGGAGCCATCATTACCAACGGTGAGCGTTCCCATCTTTTCTATACCGGAGATGTGCCGGATCACAATTTCAAGAACTTCGAATTCAGCGTCGATGTCAAGACCAAACCGGAATCCAATTCGGGCATCTATATTCACACAAAATTCCAGGAGGAGGGGTGGCCTTATGACGGATATGAGTGCCAGGTGCTTAACTCCAACGGTCCGGGCGACTATGTGGAACATAAGATGACCGGAAGTATCTATGCCATTCGCAATGTCTGGAAGTCAGTGACAGCCGACAATGAGTGGTTCAACTACCGCATCAAAGTGGAGGGAAAGACCATTCAGACCTTTATCAATGGAGAGCTGGCAGCTGAGTATACCGAACCTGATGAGGCCTATCGGCCGGAAAGCTTTGCCGGCCGGCTCCTGGGATCGGGAACATTTGCATTTCAGTGCCATGATCCGGGCAGCGTGGTCGCCTATAAAAACATCAGAGTAAAGCCATTGGCCGATGATCTGCCAACCCCGGGGACACCACCGGCGGACCTGGAGTTTGAGAAGCAGATTGTGGATCTGTCAGGTCAGAATTTTCCCCTGATCGATTTTCATACCCATCTGAAGGGAGGCCTTACACGTGAGGAGGCGCTGGCGCATGCCCGCTCCTATGGATTTACCTATGGTATTGCAGTGAATTGCGGACTCAAAATGGGATTTGAGAGCGATGAGGAGTTAAAAGCCTACCTGGATGCATTTGAACCTACCCCGTTTGCATGGCATGCCATGCAGGCCGAGGGCAGGGAGTGGCTGAAGCTATTCAGCAAGGAGAGCCGCGATAGGTTCGACTATGTCTTTACCGATGCCATGACCTGGACCAATGACAATGGGAAGCGTATGCGGCTCTGGATCCCGGAGGAGACCGAGATTGAAGATCCCCAGGATTTTATGGATCAGCTGGTGGCCCGGATCGTGACGATTGTATCTACAGAGCCAATCGATATCTATGTGAATCCAACCTATCTACCCGACGATATTGCGATGGAGTATGATGCATTGTGGACGAAGGATCGTATCGACAAGGTGGTGAAGGCCCTGGCGGAAAGTGGTGTGGCCCTGGAGATCAACAACCGGAACCGGATACCCAGTACCACCTTTATCAAACAAGCCAAAGAGGCAGGTGTGAAATTCACCTTCGGGACCAATAACGGGGGGGCAAATGACCTGGGCCGGATGGACTATGCCATCGAGATGATTGGCGAATGCGGCCTGACCCCGCAGGATATGTGGTTTCCTGCAGAATAGATAGAACTATATTTTGACCTTATGGGAAAGTTTGTCACGAAAGTGCGAATCATGAAATAAATTCCAGGAAATTCTCAGAGTTGATCACAGTGAATTCGGAATCAGGATAGGCTTTTTTCCAGGAAATGGGCATTTTTGAAGATCTGTTTCCATATTTTATTTCAAAGGCAAATAGTTTTCCTTCACGTTCTTCAATCAGGTCGATTTCAACACCTGAATAGGTGCGCCAGAAATAGAAATTGGCATAAATCTCAGAATATCTTAAGAACTTCACCCTTTCCATAATTAAGTAATTCTCCCAGAGCTGACCTGTATCATTTCGCATGTTAAGTGGATTGAAGTTATTGATAAGTGCATTTCTGATTCCGGTATCGTAGAAATAGAATTTATCCATTTTTGTAACCTCTTTTCGGAGATTATTGCTATATCCCCCTAGACGAAACAGAACGAATGACTTTTCCAGGAGGTCAATGTATGAGGCTACAGTTTCTTTACTCATGCCCAGGGAAGAACCCAACTCAGTAAGGGAAACCTGTGAGCCCACCTGGAAGGATAAAAGCCTCAATAAATCGATGAGTTTTCTTGAATGACGGATATTTGACAGCTCAAGTATATCTTTGAAAAGATAAGAGGAGCTAAGCTCAATGAGTTGCTTCTGTTTTTCCAGCGAGTTTACAGCATTTAAAATGTCCGGATAGGAACCGTATATAAGAAATTCATACAGCTTTGAGGTCAGTTCAAAACTATTGAAGTCATTGTTCAATTCGCTCCACGCAATTGGGAATAGCACATAACTATCGAGCCGGCCTGTCAGGGGCTCTTTTGTTTTATTGACGAGTTCAAGGGATGATGATCCTGAAATAATGATTTTTAAATTAGGCATTCCATCATGAAGGATTTTGATATTGATCCCTGCATCCGGAATTCGTTGGGCTTCATCAATAAAAAGCAGATCGTACCCTTCAACAAGGAGTTTCATTCTGTTTAAATCCCGGGACGATAATGTATCTGTAAAACGTATTTCATCAGCATTTATGCTAAGTGATCTGTAGGGAAGCCCTTTGATTATCTCATTGATCAAAGTGGTTTTTCCCGTTTGTCTTGCTCCATAAAGGAGAATGATTTTATCTGACTGTAACAGCGCCTTTACAAGGTGGTCCTTTAATGATCTGGAATAAATCATTTTTGAAATAAAGATAACATATTCGCCTAATTAACGCAAATTGAGAGAATAAAATGACATTTTTCCCACTCGCAATACAAGGACATGATGCAGACGCGCAAGCTAACTTGTTTTTCAATTAGGTTGCGTTAACTTACTGGCAAATTAGTGAACCATGGACACATTTGAGCTGAACCGTCGCCGGTTTCTGGGCGCCCTTACACTGGGAACCGCCCACCTGATGTTTCACAATCCGCTCTATGGGGCCACAGGGAGGTTTACTTCTGTCGATCCCTTGCAGCGTGTGGTACTGGGAAAAACGGGAATTAGGCCCACTTTGCTCGGCATGGGTACCGGGATCAGTGGTGGAAACCGCAGCTCTTTTTTAGTCAGGCAGGACAAAGCCAAAAGCATCGCTACGCTTAGGCATGCTTACGATCATGGAATCAGGATGTTCGATAATGCCGACACCTATGGCACTCACGGACTGGTGGCTGAGGCGCTAAAAGGGATGAACCGGGAGGAGATCGTACTTACCTCCAAGATATGGACCCGGGAAGGGGGTATTCCGGAGCCAGAGCGCCCGGATGCAAATATTGTGGTGGATCGTTTTCGTAAGGAGTTGAACACCGACTATATCGATATGGTTCAGCTACACTGTATGGTCGATGCAGGGTGGACAGATCATGAGCGGAGACAGATGGATATACTGGAAGATCTGAAGGTTAAAGGGGTCATCAGAGCCCATGGGATCTCTGTACACTCACTGGAGGCGATGATTGCCGGTGTGAACGATCCATGGGTGGATGTACTTCATGCCCGGATCAATCCATTCGGAATTGCCATGGACCGGCACGATCCTGCCGAGGTGGTTGAGGTGATCCACCAGATGCACAGTTCAGGCAGGGGGGTGATTGGTATGAAGCTGGTTGGAAATGGGAAACTTCGCAACGAAAGCGAAAAAATCGATCAGGCACTCAGGTTTGTTCTGGGGCTGGGCAGCGTGGATATGATGATCGTAGGTTTTGAGTCGGAGGCACAAATCGACAACTACCTCGACCGGATGGAGAGGACACTGAAGGAGCTCACTTGAACAATAAGCAGCCTGTGAAAAGAAGTATCATCCATATTGTCCTGCTCTCGCTTTGCGTCATTCCCGGAGTAGCCCAAACCCCCCGCTTTTACCTGGGGTTTGACCAGATCCTCGATAACCGGGAGTATTTTACCAATTACGGGTATCCCCAGACCATATTCGGAGCCAGGATCAATACAGGCGCCTCTTTCTCGTTCGATTCGGTGCACCAGATCCATGTAGGTATCAACTACATGTATGAATATGGAGGGGAACTCCTGGGAGTGACCCCGCAGATCGATCTTTACTACAGCTACCGATCGGACCGGCTCGATTTTTTTGTGGGTTCGTTCCCCCGGAGGGAGTTGATGGACTATCCCTTACTCCAGCTTACCGATTCGCTCGACTATTATCGTCCCAATATGGAGGGAGCCTCGGTTCGTTACAGCTGGGGTTGGGGTACTGTGCATGGCTGGGTGGATTGGACTGGCAGGGAGACCGAGGAGATCAGGGAGTCGATCCTGGCCGGTTTTGATGCCACCCTCAAAGCCGGAATATTTTATTTTAACACCATGGCCACCCGTTTCCACCTGGCACGCACCACCGCAGCGGATGACAGCAACCAGATCAGGGACGATGGTTCACTGGTGGTGATGGCGGGAGGGGACCTGTCGGAACGGGTGGGACTTGACCGGCTCGATCTTTCAAGTGGATGGGTCTCCACCTACCTGCGTGTCCGGCCGGCCGGGTATAATTGGAACCATGGCTGGCTTACTCAGTTGGATCTGCGAAAAAGTATTTTTGGGTTCAGGGGATCGTGGTATATGGGCGGTCCATCGCCACTGTTGTATGGTGACCGGCTCTATAGTCACGGCGACTATGGAAGGCTCGATTTTTATATCGATCCCTTTCGCAATCCACGCATCACCTCGAAAATTGGATGGAGCCTTCATTTCCTTCCGGGAGAGGGAATTTTGCATTCCCAACAGATCCTGATCCATATCAACCTTTAGAGGTGCCTTTTAGTGAATTCCAATCTGCTTATAAAAAAACGATTTCGAAGTATTCGTAAAACCATTTCATAATTAGGATTCTCAAATAACCTCCTCTATGTAGCTGGCTATTCGTTTCGCCAGCTTTTTGGATTTCCAGTACCCAAAATGTGAAAGCAGATTCCAGAAGGTCAGAATACCCCCTGTATTTATCTGAATGTCGGTTACATTAGCGTTAGCATAATTGGAGTTGAGTGGTTTAATGGGATAACCCATTGAATCATTTTTGTCGTAGTAGTTCTCCCAAATAGCTTTTGGTAATAAATCCGGTTCCAGGTTGGGTGATGGGAAAGTGATGGGCACAAGGGAATCGATAGCATGAGAAGCTGCAAAAATAGGTAGGTTGCTCCCAAATGTAAACAGGCCAATTAGTGTTTCAAGCCTTTCAAATGGTGAATTGCCCATTGGATCAGACCCTGCAGCTTGTTGCCTGTCCCAGATATAGTTATTTATGATTTCAGTCCCCATGGATGATGCCAGGATGATTAGGGGAGCGTTAGCAACGAGCAAATCCTTTAAGGACAATATACTTTTATGAACCAATTTGTGGGTTTCTTCATACCCATAACTGGGTAGATTTGGCTTTCCGCCATAGTTGATCAAATCGCCGATGTTAGAAATAATCAATTTGCGTGTAAAAACTGACTTTAGCTTGATATTCGCAGCTTGCATTCTTTCCAGAACGCTCTTCTGCTGCACCTGCAAAGGTTCATACCAATCAATAATTTCAAACTGGATGCTTCCGGAATTAACACCTCTTCGGGTAAGCTCCTTTTCTAATCTTTTCAAAAATCTATCCTGCCGGTCAAAGCCTGATTCACCGGAACCACGAATAATAAGGATACCCAACTTCTTGCTCATCTTATGGTTGCCTGTTTGGTAATTGTACAAATTAGTCAAACACAGTGACATATTCAAGGAATATCATCACAAGGGTATTTTATCTCTCCAAAAGCAAAATAAAAAAACTCACCCCTGAAACCTTCTATAATAAGAAGTAAGATTGGGCAAACAATTTAACCAGTATAATTTTGTTATGATGAGTTCTGGTCAATAGAGCCTGATTTCGAGGCTGAATCATATCTATTTTTTTCGACTTACTGAAAGAGCAAAGGTCTATAACAATATTGATGGAGGATATGGCGTGTTTGGAAGCATGAATGGGATCGGGAGGTTTAAATATGAACCGGATTAATCGTATGGGAAAGACTTTAGGTTTTTTTCGATGA
>DAOWNM010000107.1 GCA_030642565.1 Bacteroidota bacterium
AGATGGCACCGGTCACCCTTTTGTTAAAATAGAACAATCCCTCACTGACCGGATTGGGGTAGATGGAGAGTGGCTCCATATAAGCAGGGTTTTCATGCACACCGGTACACAGATTGGAGTAGCTGGGTGTGGGTGACGGAAATGGGACCCACTCCGCTCCGCCATCCTCCAGCCGGCCCATGGAGACATCCGACTCCTGTGGTCCAAAAGTTACAGAATCTACAATCTGGATCCCGGTGGAAGGCCGCTCCGAAAGACGCAGCTCCTCTCCATCCTTGCTGATTTTAAAAGTGGCATGGTTCACGCCCTGCTCCTCATCATCATCAAGCCATACCAGGTAGAACCCACCTGGTTGAATGTACTCTTCGGGAAATCTGTATTTTCCAGGAGAACCCATGTTATCACTCAGAAAGTAATCGGCCAACCAGACCTGTTCATCAGCAGCATTGTATATCTCAGCCCAATCATCATATTCACCAAACTCATCCCTATTAATATTCTTATTTGACGCGGCAAACTCATTGATATAGAGTGGTCCGGAAACAAGCGGATAGTAAAAAACCAGTGTGGTATCGGGATAGCGATTCTCCAGTCCGCCCTGGTCGATAACTGTAAAATAGAGTTCCACCTCAGATGCATCACCCAGGGAACGGATGGTATCGCGGTAGGTATAAGTCCCCGAAACCGGGTCGGTTTCTGTGGGAGTATCCTTCAACAGAGCATTCCAGCTTCCTCCATCGATCCGGTAGTGAAGGGTGGTGGTGAATCCAGTCTCATCATCTTCGGCGGTCCAGTCCAGGTCAATCCTCTCTGAGCGTGGCTTCACTCTCACATGAGAAAAGAGCGGAGAGGCATCTGCATTGACAGACTCGGCCAGTGCACTGGCACGCCGGGCAGTGATAAACTCCTGCACACCATACTGTACATGCTCTCCCCAACCGCCTGTCATGGCTCCTTCAAAATCGGTAAAGGTAAATCCCCAATCACGTGAATAGTAGCTGTCCAGCGCCACAAAATCACTGATCTGCGAACTCCATCGTGCCAGTTCATCATTCAAGCCGGTGGAAGTGATATATTCCGCCAGCTTCTTGATGTACATGGTGTACTGCTCCTTGTACTCCTCCACCCCGAGGATCTTTTCATAGAGTGGACGCAGATTCAGGTTCCAGTTGTAAATGGACCGGGTCGACCAGTCGACCTCCCTGAAATCAATCCCAAAACTGTTTTCCAGGTTATAGGGAATATACTCAAACCTACCCGTCACCTGGTCCCTGTAGAGATAGTAGTTGTTCTTATCACCAGCGTAACCATCCCAGTTACCGGTCATTACATCCACAGCCATCACCTTTAGATACTGCTGTACATTGATCAACCTTTCCAGCTCATCTTTTAGTTGCTCTCCGCTATACTGGTCCAGAGTGGTAATCATCACAGCCAGGTCCTCATAGTCATCCCAATCTTCATTGGTTCGCAAAGCGTAGACCCGTCGACCGTCATATTCAAACTTATAATCGTTCTCAGATGAACCCAGATAGGTAAGGTCGGCCGGCCATAAATTCCTGTAGAGGTTGCCGTCATTGTTGTCGAACCTCGATTTCGCAAACCTTTCATCTATATGTTCTGTATTCAGGTAGACCCCGTAAAAATCATTGTTGATATAGAGCAGTACATGGTTACTTCTTGAACCAGCCACGCCCAGATACCGGAACAGCTCCCATCCCAGTTTTGAACGGACCAGGGAGGGGTCGTTGACCTCGGCATTCAGGTCCATCTTTTCAATACCATAATAGTTGTCATTCTCATCGAAGGAGTTAAATGAGATACGAAAAGATTTCTTCTGCTTGTTCCTGATGGTATCGCCCCGGAACCTCACCCCTACATCAATGGGCCCCTCAGTACTGTCGCCACGGGTAAAGCTGAATACTGCATAATATTCAGAATTGCTTTCCGGATTAGCATAAAGACTTTGAAGATTCGATTCGGAGATGGTCAGATCGATACGTGGCACCTCTGCATCATCAAACAGAAATCCAGCTTCAGGATGGATGATCTGAGCATCTGCATAGCGGGTTCCGGCAAGAAGGGTAAGGAAGAGAACGATTCCTGCTGCTACTTTATTCATTTTCATCATATATCAAATACTTTAATCTTTTTAATTTAAACTGCTCCAGCTCCTTCTGCCAGCTGGTCCTGATACGCACCTCATCCCATCCGGCTTCTACCTGGATTCTGAGTGAATCGGTTCCTGCCAGCTTATCAAAATAGGAGGTAAAGAACTCCTCTTTCCGGGGAAACGCCTCATAGGCTTCCAACAACCACTGCAACTGGATCCTTGTCCATCCCTCCTTTGGGGTAAAATCCCTCAGGTCGGTACCATAACAGACGCTTCCCTCAAACTTTGGATTCCGCGCTACACCGGGTATGGTCTCAGGTGTAAAACTAAACGCACCCGGTAGCTCAGGATGTCCATATGCCTCAAAAGGCATGCCAGTTCCCCGACCCTCACTCATCACGGTTCCTTCAAAAAAGCAGGTGGATGGATAGAGCAATACAGCATGGTCATTGGAGAGATTTGGCGAAGGGCTTACGGGCATGGAATACAACTGTCCATGAAAATAGCCCTCACAGGGAATAACTGTCACATCACACCTGACTCCATTGCTTAACCATCCCTCTCCATTAATCATTCCTGCCAGTTCACCAATGGTTAGTCCATAGACCACCGGAATGGGATGCATGCCCACAAAAGAACTGAAGGCCGTATCGAGCACCGGACCATCCACATAACCCCCATTGGGATTGGGCCTGTCGAGCAGAATCAACGGAATATCATTCTCCGCACACGCCTCCATCACATAGTGAAGAGTGGAGATATATGTGTAGAACCGTGCCCCCACATCCTGGAGGTCAAAGATCATCAGTTCGATACCGGTCAGTTCCCCTGGCTCCGGCTTCTTGTGACTGCCATAAAGGGAAGCCACAGGAATGCCTGTCACAGGATCTGTACCATCTTCAATCTGTACTCCTGCGGCCCGGTCGCCCCGGAACCCGTGTTCGGGTGCAAATACTTTTATAATCTGATCCCTGTCAACGCCACTACCTATCAGTGTATCCACCAGGTGCCTCCCCCCAACTACCGAGGTATGGTTGGCCACCAGGGCAATCTGTTTATCTGCTATAAGTGACAGGTACTGGTCCAGTCGATCGGCACCGCTTCGCACCGGAGATACAACGGTCGAACATGCTGCCATCAAACCGTTCAGGATAATGAATGTGGATATCAACAATTTTATCACCGCATAAAAATAGCTAAAAGATGGTTACATTTGATGAACCGAATTGTTTATCGTTGAATACCGAATTGTTTATCGTTCGCCGGATGATCGGCAGCAGGAGAGAGGGGCGCAGTTTCTCGCGTTCTATTGTAGGCATTGCCATGTTTGGCATTGCACTGAGCCTGGCTGTGATGATCGTAGCCGTGGCTATTGTTACCGGCTTTAAAAAGGAGATCTCCAACAAGGTCACAGGATTCGGCGCCCACATACAGATTCAGAACCTGGATTCGAACCTCTCCTACGAAACCGCACCTGTTCCGACCGGACTGGAGAGTGTGGCACGGATCCATATGATGAAGGGCATTAAAAATGTGCAGCCCTTTGCTATTAAAGCAGGAATTATTAAAACCGGTGAGGAGATCCACGGGGCCGTTTTAAAGGGGATTGATGGCAGCTATGACTGGACGTTTATTGAAAAACACCTTTCGGAAGGAGCACTATTCAGGGTAAGCGACAGTTTGAGAAGCAACAACGTTGTACTTTCCGGATCCACCGCCAGTCTGCTGAAACTTGGTGTTGGCGATCGGTTTACCATGTATTTCATACAGGACCCTCCCAGGGCCAGGACTTTCACAATCAGCGGCATCTATAATACCAGTCTGGAACAGTTTGACCAGCTCTATATCTTTGCAGATATTAAGCAGGTACAGCGGCTGAACAACTGGAATAATGGCGAGGTGAGCGGATATGAGGTTTTGATTGATAAGATGGACGATCTTCCTGAACTTGCAGCCAAGGTCAGGGAACTGGTCGGTTTTGATTTTCTGGAGGATGGCAGCCGCCTGAAGGTGGAAACCATCCGGGAAAAGAACACACAGATCTTTGACTGGCTGAACCTCCAGGATATGAATGTGGTTGTCCTGGTGATACTGATGCTGGTGGTGGCCGGATTTAATATGATTTCCGGACTACTGATCCTGATCCTGGAACGTACCAATATGATCGGAATTCTGAAATCACTGGGCATCAGCAATGTTTCGGTTCGAAAAATTTTCATGTACCAATCGGGATACCTTACCCTGGTCGGTTTGCTATGGGGGAACCTGGTCGGTCTGGGCATCTGCCTGGCACAAAAACAGTTGAATCTTGTATCGCTCGACCCCAGCTCTTACTACCTCGATACAGTTCCCATCAACCTGAACCTGGCCCATCTGCTTATGCTCAACACCGGGACCATGGTCATCACCTTCCTGTTCCTGCTGATTCCTTCCGGCATCATTGCCCGGATCTCACCGGACAAAAGCATCCGATTTAATTAGTGCTGGCTGCCAAACTGCAATATTATCCTTGTTCACAATGTTCTTATAGTGAGTATACCGGCCCAAGATATCTCTCACGAAGTTGTAGGTCTCAATTCCTCTGGCAAACCCATGCCTGACTACCGGGTCGGTATAGTATACAGGGTCCGATTTTTTCAATAACCACTCATCCACACTATCATACCAGGTGTTGGGATCGGACTCATACCGTTCTGCCAGTCTCCTGGCATCCTGGATATGTCCCAACCCAATATTGTAGGAAGCCAGAACAAATTTGATCCGTTCATCCTGATCAGTAATCTCATCATTGAAACGATTGTCGAGCCACTTTATAAAGCTGGCCCCTGCCCTGATCTGCTCCTCAGGCGTTGAATCCATGGTAATCCCATAACTTCCGGCTGTAACTGGCATTAGCTGCATTAATCCGAATGCGCCTGCCCAAGAGACCGCCTCCGGATTGAACCTCGATTCCTGGTAGATGACAGATGCAAGCAATCTCCAGTCCCATCCAATACGTTCGCTCTCTTTTCTGATGATATCATCAAATTGTGAAATCTTGCCGCTCCCCAGGGTATAGTATTCGCTGTGAATGTTCCTGTTTGCGTGCCTGTTTTTAAAATACTTGTTGTATAGAATGGCATACTTACTTGTCTTCCGGTAGTCGGTGACCCACTGGTCAATCACCTTTTTCAGACTGTCGGAACGGATATTGACCGCCCAGGCCACATGCTGTGGAAAAGAGATGGCTGTCCCCACATCCAGTTGCGGAAAGTAGGTGGTATTTACCAGACCCACATTCTCATCACAAACAGTATAATCGATCTCTCCCAGCGCCACACGCTGGATCAACTGCTCCGATTCCAGATTCACCTCCTCGATATCAATCCCCCCACCAATTTCATTGGAAAGTGAGCGTAAACGGGCTTCATAAACCGATCCTTTCTGCACATAAACCAACTTTCCCTCCAGATCCAACTGGTTACGGACCAATGCAGATTCCTGCTGAATCCTGTTCATCTTCTCCCACTGCAACGGCTTTCTTTGAACCAACACCTGCCTTGTTTGAAGAAGCGGCGCTGTAAAAGCCACTTCCAACTTTCTTTCAGAAGTAACCGTCAGGTTCATGGCAATCATATCCACCTTCCCCTCACGCAGATCACTAAAATTCCTGTCCAGATCATTGCAAACACTCACCTCAAGAGCAAGATTCAAATGATTGGCCAGCTCCTGTAACATCTCATACTGAAATCCCAGGGGTTGGCCACGGTAGAGAAAATAGCTGATGGAATTATACTCTGTGACCACCTTCAGTGCCCCATTCTGCCGGATCATCTCCAGCTGTGTGACCCGATCCGGTATCATCTGCTCCACATCGCGAAACCTCGATTCACCCCCGCGATTGCATGACCCCAGGAACAGTGTCGACTGGACCAGCAACAACAGGATAATTGCTCTGTTTTTTAAACTCTTAGTCATAGAAGTACCATACCAGTCCTAACCTGAAATGCCTGGGTTTCATGGGATATGAAAGGGAAGTAAAAAAGTTATTTCCTGCAAACCCAACACTCTGCAGCACATTGTTGTATGAGGCAAATATGCGGGTCGTTTTTACACGGAATGCAATAAACACATCCACGAAAGGGTATCCGCCAACATCGGTCTCATCCTGAAGATGGAAGACGCCGGTTGCGGGCATATAGCTGCTCGCCCGGTACTTGGTGGTATAGTAGAGATCAAATCCCAAATCTGCAACCAGTGCCCCTTTAAAGAGCGACTGTTTCCAGTAATTGGATGAATAGATGGCAGCGATAGGCAAGCTAAGCACTTCATCAGCAGTGGTATATTGAACCAGAAGTTTGTTATCTGAGTTGTAACCTGCCAGCTTGAAATGTTTTGACATATGGGCAGTAAAAACCAGCAGATTCTTATCATATACCCGGGGCATGGCAACCGTGTCCCAATAGATGTAGTTGGAAATATAGGATGCCCCCAGTCTGATATCTGTCTCCAGTTCATCACTCTGGATAAAGGCCTCTCCCTTGATCCTGAGCATGGAGGGGAAATCGTTATCCCACTCAAAAAAAGAGGATGAATAGTAGTTGGTAAAATAATGGGGCTTTGTCATTTCAAAGCTACCTCTGAGTCCCAGATCTCTCTTTCCACCCAGCTCCCTGGAAAAGGTGGAATGCAGATTGAAATTGTTCTGGTTATATCCCAGCAGGTAGTACTTCCCATCGATGACCCAGTCCCAGATCCCCGTGGTTGGTCCTGCCAGGTGAAATCCCAGAAAAACGTCATTGAAATATTCTGTGTTGAATTTGCTGATTACCGTATCACTGGCGAGGGAATCAACATAGATGGAGTCGGGCGAAAGCATTCCAAATCGCCTCCATTCATGTCCGGCATAGATCCGTGCCGAGATCTTATCATAATCGGGATCGCCCAGGATCAGCTGGAACACATTGGAGATTTTATCCTCTGATGCAGAGTCTCTTGCACTAGCTGCTAAATAGTAATAGTTGTTATATACCGGCGACAGGCTGTCGAGGTCCACCATATCGTTATAGACCTTAAGTTGTCGCTCTATAATAAGCTGGTGCGATATGGAGAGGGTCTTTCCGGTTGTGGTGGTGTTCCCCAGACTATCTGTGGAGAAGTGTCGCTCCACCAGATTGTACTTCTGGGTGGTGAACAGGGCCAGGTTCCTGTAATGAGACTTTGCCTCTATCAGGTTCACATCGTATTCCCACCACTTCTCCTTCACTCCATTTAAAAATGAATCCCTCTCTACTATTCCGCCATTGTCCTTGGCGTTGATATCATTGTAGTAAAATGTGCCAAAAAAACTGTATCTGTTTTTTGCATGACTCCCGAACAGTCCCACTCGGGTGGTTTTGGTATCCTGATTTAAATATAAAGGCTTGCCAGACAATATATTAAACTCAATTCCAATATTGGTATAAGGAGATGCATTCTGGGTGTGCACTACTTCAATATTATCTTCCTTCCACTTTTTCACAGGAATGGTAGAGTAAGAGAGGGAGGTAAAGGGAGTCTTGGTATTAAAGAAGATGGTCCGCTCCGCTGTTTTCAGATAGGGTTCCCATGCCCTGCCAAAAAGGAAAAAAGCGGGATCCTGTCGTAACATGAAATCCATATGGTTCACAGCATGCCCCAGGATACCCACCGATTCATAACTGAATCCCTCTTTATATACCGGGTTGTAATCCCGCTGTAACTGGTGCATATTGGTATCCAGTTGAACATCCTCGAAGCGGGTAAAGTTATGCTTTAGCATCCAGGTATTGATCTGCCTGGTCGTATCAATCACCTGTCCGTGTGCAATCACTGCAACAGCGGAAATCAAAACAGATATAATAAACAATCTCCTCACGAGTGAGTGCAGTATGAAATACTAAATTAACTAAGAATCACAAACGAAAGACTAGTAGGCCTTTAAAAATGAATATAATAAAAAAAATCCCACCCGGAAACCAGATGGGATTAAATAAGATAGGCAACGACCTACTCTCCCACTATACGCAGTACCATCGGCGCAAACGGGCTTAACTTCTCTGTTCGGAATGGTAAGAGGTGGTTCCCCATTGCAATAGTCACCTAAAATCTTCAAATAAGATTAACATACTGGAAGAAGTATCTTTTAAATAGCCTTGAAAAAAGCTCACGGGCAATTAGTACTGCTCGGCTATGACATTACTGCCTTTACACCTGCAGCCTATCAACGTTATCGTCTTTAACGGCCCTTAAGGGATATCTCATCTTGAGGCAGGCTTCGCGCTTAGATGCTTTCAGCGCTTATCCCTTCCAGACGTAGCTACCCTGCAATGCAGCTGGCGCCACAACAGGTACACTAGAGGTCTGTCCAACACGGTCCTCTCGTACTAGTGTCAGGTCCTCTCAAATCTCCAACGCCCAC
>DAOWNM010000153.1 GCA_030642565.1 Bacteroidota bacterium
GCATCACCCTAATCTCCTGTGAGGATAGATGTTTACAAACCTATGTGGCCAATGTACCAATCTATATGTCGTACGATGAACTTCGTTCCTCCTTCGAGGTGATTACCGGAGCTTCCATGGTAAAGCCGGGAAAGATCTGTTTTTACGGATCCCATATGTTTATAAATGAATACCAGAAAGGGATCCATGTGGTGGATCTTTCCGATCCCACAGATCCTGAACTTAAAGCATTTATCGAAGTGCCTGGCAATGTAGATATGGCTATCCGCAATGATCTGCTTTATGCCGATAGTTATGTGGACCTGCTGGTGATTGATATCTCCGATCCTGAACAGCCCACACTGACCAAAAGGGTCGAGGATCTGTTCGAATACATTATACCTCCTTACGATTATGACTATCCGCTGGATGAGATTGACCAGGAGAAGGGGGTCATTACCGGATACGATATAAAGAAAATTACACGCGAAATATACCATAACCCCCACCCCTGGCCCATCTACTATGACTACGGTCTTTCATCAAGTTTCGATGCTGGCGGAGGATCTGCTTCAAATAGCAACACTTATGGTGTGGGAGGCTCCATGGCACGCTTTATCACCTACGATGATTACCTCTATTTATTGGAAAGCTCATGGAAACTAAAGAGTATCAACATTGCCAACACCGACAACCTGGTGGTGGAAAACAGGCTCTCCCTCTGGGGCAGTGTGGAGACGGTATTTATTGCAGATGATTATATGTATGTGGGCACCTCTAACGGCATGCATATTCTGGATCTGGCTAACCCCGCCTCTCCCAATCTCCTCTCCTCCTACCAGCATATTACCGCTTACGACCCGGTTGTTGTAGAGGGCGACAGGGCTTATGTGACCCTTCGTGCGAGGAACAACAGTGGTGGAACCCAGAGCCTGCTGGAGGTAGTCGACATCTCCGACAAAAAAAATCCCAATCTGCTCTACTCATTTCCCATGACCGAACCATACGGCCTGGGTATCGATAACGGAATCCTTTTTGTCTGCGAAGGGAAGTACGGCTTGAAGGTGTACGATGCCACATACGAAAACAGCATTACCTCTCATAGAATTGCAATGTTTCCAGGGATCAATGCTTATGATGTGATTCCAATGGAGAGTTTTCTCTTTATGATTGGCGAGGATGGTTTCTATATCTACGATTACTCCGATCTGAATAGTATTTCCCTCCTGGGAACCCTGCTCATAACCGCTTCAGAATAGTAGCGGAAATTTGACCGATTTTAGCTATTTTTGCAGCTTGATAATTGAATCAACTGCAGATGTTTGAAAATCTATCAGAGAGACTTGAGCGCTCCTTTAAAATGCTCAAGGGACAGGGACGGATCACCGAGATCAATGTAGCGGAGACCCTGAAAGATGTGAGACGGGCCCTTCTGGATGCCGATGTTAACTTTAAAATAGCCAAACAGTTTACAGAAGAGGTCAGGGAAGAGGCGCTGGGTCAGGAAATTCTGACATCACTGAAGCCCTCGGAGATAATGGTCAAGATCGTTCATGACCACCTGACCAAACTGATGGGAGGTGAAAATGTGGCTGTCAACCTGAAAGGAAATCCAACAGTAATCCTGATTGCAGGATTGCAGGGTTCAGGTAAGACCACCTTTTCGGGAAAACTGGCCAACCATCTGAAAATCAAACAGGGAAAACAACCCCTGCTTGTGGCAGGCGACGTCTACCGCCCTGCTGCCATCGAGCAGTTGAAGGTGGTGGGGGAACAGGTCAATGTCCCGGTTTACACCGAAGAGGGAAACATGAACCCGGTAAAAATTGCAAAAGCAGCTGTTAAAGAGGCCAGGCAGAAAGGATATAATACAGTTATTGTCGATACCGCAGGCCGACTGGCCATTGACGAGGAGATGATGAAGGAGATTGCAGCCATCAAGGATGCAGTCACTCCCCATGAGATTCTCTTTGTGGTCGACTCCATGACAGGACAGGATGCGGTCAATACCGCCAGGGAGTTTAATGAAAGGCTCGATTATGATGGTGTGGTGCTAACCAAACTGGATGGTGATACCCGGGGTGGTGCAGCTCTCTCGATCCGATCTGTGGTAGACAAACCGATCAAGTTTGTGGGAACAGGTGAGAAGATGGATGCTCTGGATGCCTTCCACCCCAAAAGGATGGCGGACAGGATTCTTGGCATGGGTGATATCGTTTCGCTGGTGGAAAAGGCCCAGGAACAGTATGACCAGGAAGAGGCCCGCAAACTGCAGAAAAAAATCGCTAAGAATCAGTTTGATTTTACCGATTTTATGTCTCAAATCCAGCAGATTAAAAAAATGGGGAATATCAAGGATCTGGCAGGCATGATTCCCGGTATGGGCAAGGCCATGAAAAACCTGGATATGGATGATGATGCCTTCAAGGGAATTGAGGCGATTATCAACTCCATGACACCCGATGAACGTATAAATCCGGCCCTTTTAAATGGAAGCAGGAGAAAAAGAATTGCAGATGGCAGTGGGACAACCGTTCAGGAGGTCAACAGGTTGGTCAAACAGTTTGAGGAGACAAGGAAAATGATGAAGATGATGACCACAGGAAAGAAAATGCGCATTCCAAACATGAGATAATATGCAATTAATTGATGGTAAAACTACAGCAAAGGAGATCAAAGCAGAGATCAAAGCAGAAGTAGATTCAATGGTTTTGGCCGGCCACCGGTCACCTCACCTGGCAGCTATTCTGGTGGGTCACGACGGAGGCAGCGAAATCTATGTTGCTTATAAGATCAAAGATTGTGAAGAGGTGGGGTTCAAATCCTCCCTGGTCCGTTTCGAAGATGATGTAAAAGAGGAAGTGCTCCTTGAGAAGATTCGCGAGCTCAACGGTGATCCCGGACTGGATGGCTTTATTGTTCAGCTGCCTCTGCCCGGACATATCAATGAGCAAATGGTCATTGAAACCATCAATCCCGCCAAAGATGTGGACGGGTTTCACCCGGTAAATGTGGGCCGGACGGTCATCGGACTCCCCTCCTATGTCTCTGCCACCCCTTCCGGAATTATTGAACTGTTAAAACGCTATCATATTGAAACCTCAGGAAAACACTGTGTGGTGGTGGGCAGAAGTAATATTGTGGGAAGGCCCATGAGCATACTTATGTCACAGAAATCAATCAACGCAACGGTTACTGTGGCACATAGCCGTACAAAAGATCTGGAAACACTGTGTGCATCGGCTGATATTTTGATCGCGGCCCTTGGAGCTCCTGGTTTTATAAAGGAGCATATGGTAAAGGAGGGTGCGGTGGTTATCGATGTGGGAACAACTCGTGTTCCTTCCAGCGAAACCAAATCGGGTTTCCGTCTTAAAGGAGATGTGATATTTGAAGAAGTAGCACCAAAATGTTCCTTTATAACACCTGTTCCGGGTGGAGTAGGTCCCATGACCAGGGTATCTCTGCTTAGCAATACACTTCTTGCCGCTAAAGGAAATATATATCGCTAGGAATCCGTTTATCAACCGGAATCTAAAACCACGACCATGAAACGACTGTTGTTCCTGGTGCTGGCTACCCTGGTGGCCTGTACACTATCAGCACAAAAAACCATTGAATCGGATTCAATCCACATCGATTCACTCACTATCGAGCCTCAATTCAGTACGCCGGCTGCCTGGGTCTATGTGGACCACGTGGTAAATACCAACACATTCTGGCAGTCACAACAGGATTCGGTAAGAAATGCTCTTCAGCGTCTCCTGGACCATAGCATGGAACCGTTTGATTCGATACGTTCCAGACTTATAAAGGAAAATTTCAGTTTGGTTGATGTGCATATTGGCGATCCTCTTGTCACTGACAGCATTGAACTTAAGTGGTTGAACGATTCAACTTTCCTGGTGGATCCCCGGGGATGGAGTTCCGACCTCTATCTGAAAAAGGAGACCAGGCTTATCTACCCCGAAGATACCACCAACCGCACCCTTCCAGTAATACCATTAGATTCCACTGTGTTATCTGACTCCTCTGCCCTATCCGACACCCCTCTACCGGTTCCCGACACAGTTATCATCACATTGATCGACACATCGGCTATTGAGTCACTGGGGATCACCATGCATTCATATCTTGATAACCAGATCACTCCCTCCCTGGATATAGCGGAGAGAACCGGTTTGATGACAGCCGACCGAAGCAGGGTACTCTATTACATACCTGGAATCATATGGAAAGCCTCTGGGAATTCACCTTTTTTGATTATGGAGGGAGAACACCAGCTCGATTCGCTGCAGTATGCTGTAAACACACTGCTTGACTTTACCAGCGAACGCGACTCTACCATCCTGTGGGTTAATGATATGTACGGGGGTAAGAGCCCCTTCTGGCTATCCCGGGGCGATGATGAAGCATACCGGTTCTGGGTAAAGAATTACAACAATGATTCCATCACCATCTGGATAGGAAATCCAGCTCCCAATGAGATCAGCCTGATGCTGGAGGATGATGTGAGCATCAACCGCCTGATGAAAGAGGATATCCATTACCTTCCTGAATTTGTGAAAATGCCGGAAAGATCACTTGTCCCCATGGCGATGCTTGAAGCTGAACCCATCTACTGGAATTATGCATTCAGGAGTGTATTTACACTGAACCAGACCTACCTCACCAACTGGACCAAAGGAGGAGAGAGCTCTTTCAGCTCCATGATGGACCTGCTGGGAGAAGCTACCTATAACAACAAAGAAGCCAATTCGCAATGGATCAATACCATGAGGCTGAAGTTCGGGACCCTTAGCACTGATGAGAAGGGATTCCGCAAGAACCACGATCTGTTCGAGATCAACTCCAAATTTAACCAGAATGCCTGGGGAAAGATTGGGATGAGTGCCTCATTCTATATGAAGAACCAGCTGGCTAAAGGGTATGATTTCCCCAACGACTCGGTACCTGTCTCCAAATTCTTAAATCCCACTACCCTCACAGTTGGTCTCGGTTTCGAATACAAACCATTTAAGAATACTACCATCAACATGGCCCCACTGTCGTATAAAAACACTTTTGTACTGGATACTGCCCTGATCGACCAGACCAAACATGGTATTGAGGAGGGATTTATGTCCAAACAGGAGATGGGTACACAGATTGTTATCAACAACAAGATCAGTCCATACAAGGATCTGACCTTTGTTAACCGCATCAGATTATTCTCTAACTATCTGGATAACCCTCAGAATGTGGATGTGGACTGGGAATTAATCATGGATCAGAAGATCAACTGGTTCTTCTCCATCCGCTTAAACCTTCATCTGATCTATGATGATGATATCCGTTTTGCAGTGCTTGATTCGGAGGGAGCACCCATCCTTTTACCAGACGGCAGTGAAAAGAAGGTTGCTAAAACTCAGTTCAAGGAGTTTATCGGACTCTCTTTGCAGTTTAATTTCTGATCAGTTAATAGTCTGCTGCAGGGATTCTTGTTCCCCTTTCATCTGAAGTTGGTTATAGAGCTGATTGAGCTTGGAAATTATCTCCTCATTGTGGGGATCCAGCTCATAGGATTTTTTAAGCCATTTTACAGCTTCTCTGAATATATCCAGATATTGTTCCCTGATCTCCCTGTACTCATCGTTTTCAGTGATCCCTAGAGCCGATTCATGCAGATCGATCCCGACATTGTAGTAGCTCAATCCAATATGGTAGTATAGCAAAGGTCTGTCATGGCAAAGTTCAGCTGCTTTCAGGAAACTTTTGATAGCCTCATCATAATTGTCCATCCTCCGGTAGACCAATCCTCTTGCCCAGTAAAATATGAAATTTTCGGGCCTGGCCTCAATGGCCCTGTCCATTGCATTTATCGCAGGTTCCATTCTCCCTGAGGTGACCAGCTGGTTGACCAGGTACATGACCAGTGAATCCTCATATTGATAGAGCTCCACCCCCTCCATTATCACCTCTTCGCTACGAATGGTATCTCCGGATTGCAGATAGGCTACAGACAGCAGCAGGCTGGCTGTGGTGGAATGGGCATCTGCATGTAGTCCGTTCAGGTATTCAATAGCCTTTTCCCAGTTGTGACTTTCGTAAGCGGCCATGGCTGCATTATAGACCAGGTTTGTATCGGTTTTGGCTGAGATTAAATCACTTTCACCAATCAAAAGTGCATGCTCAAATGCACGTAAAGACTCCAGGTACTCTCTCTTCTTATAGAGCTCTTCACCCATGGTCCTGAAATCGTTTGCAAGCAAGTAATATTTCTGACTTATGGCAGTGTGCAACCGCTCTCTCACATCTAGTTCCAGGGCCTTCTCATAGGAATCGTACGCCACAAACAACTGATCGGGATAGAGTTTGTTCTTCACACCCGCCTCATAAGCAGTTTGACAGAGTAAGCCCTTTGCATAGTAGGTGCGGGGCCACCTGGAGGTCTTGTCATTCAATACTGCAAGTTCGATGGCCTCCTTGGCATCATCGTACTTTTCATTATCAATCATCTGCATTACAGCCATCACCTTGCTTTTCTGACTCCACAGGGAGAGCGTCAGGCCCAGGAGAAGAATTGTTACAATGCTCTGCTTCATGCTATTAAATTACCATCTATGGTTTTACATACGCTCAGGCACCTCGATGCCCAGAAGCTCCATACCTGACTCAATCATGTTCCCCGC
>DAOWNM010000131.1 GCA_030642565.1 Bacteroidota bacterium
CTCCAAACTAAAACCCAAAATGATTACTGCCCTGGCTGAATCGGGCGATCCCATTGCCATCAAAGCCTTTGAAAGGACCGGTTACCTGTTGGGACGCGCGCTGGCCGACACAGTGGCTCATATCAGTCCGGCACGTATTTTTCTTTTCGGGGGACTGGCCAAAGCGGGGAAATGGATCATTGATCCTGCTAAAAAAAGCATGGAGGAGCACCTGTTGCCCATCTATCGGAATAAGATCGATATCGTTCCTTCAGCTCTTTTGAAAAAGAATATTGCCGTCCTGGGTGCTGCAGCGCTGATCTGGAAGCGTCTTGATAAAAAACCCGGGGATAGCTGATCCTATTTCTCCAGGGTCATGGAAACATCGTGATCCCAGTTGGACCGGACCTCAATCGTCACAGGAAGCAGTTCAACGGATTCCGGCTGTAACTTCTTCATATAATCACCGGTGTCCCATCTCCCGTTTTTATTTAGGTCATGGATAAATTTGAGATTGTACTTCTTGGGTGCCAGGAACGGAAAAGTATATAGTCCGTCTTCTTCCACGATCTTTTCCAAAACCATCGTTTTGCCGCTGAAGAGCTGAACCAGTACCTGGTGTTTTACATTTTTGAGCGAAAGCAGGATCTGTCCATAGTACTCCAAATCGCGTGTTTTAAAGGTCACATCGACAGTGTCATGTTGCATCGGATAGATGCTGGTAATGGCTCCGGGAAGGATGACCATCCTGTACCTGGAAACAGACTCCCATGAAGTTGAAAGGGTGACCCGGTAAGGTGTTAAGGTGTCGGCCATCACCATAAAAGGAACCGGTACCTCCACCGAATCGGGGATATGGTACAGTGAGATAAGCGTATCATTGAACTTATCTAACGGGAAATCAATAACCAGCGACAGCTCCCGGTTCAGGTCCTGGCTTCCGTTATCCCTGATGGTTTGAAGCTCCAGCTTCTCTTCACTCTTCTCTGCATCCTTCTGCGCCGATCGATTCTTTTTGCTCCTGCTCTGTTTCTCCCGGTATGTGAACAACAGGGTATCTTTCCTGACTATATACTGGTCGGTTGTATCCTTTACCGTATAGTTCACCGTTATCTGAAGGCTGTCACTGTTATAGTGAACAGAATCCCTCACCCAGAGTGTCAGGCTATCCCGGTCCAGAGAAAAATAGTCCAGAAACCGCGGCTCAATTTCATCGTCCGGCTGCAGGGTATGATAAGAGAAGGTATCTGTAAGGGGCCGGGCAAAAACAAGCTCCAGTTTTCGCCTGTCCTCTCTTGTGTAATCGGTCAAATACTGAATTTCCGAAGCCTCGGTAAACAACATCATATCAATATAGATGGAGTTTAAATCGGGGCCTTCAACAACAATAGAGTCAGAAACCATTCCGGAGGAGTCCGCAGAAATGGTGTCGTTTAGAACAGCTGAAACAACCGAATCGCCTAACAATTGCCTGGCGAAATCGGCATTTACAATCAGGCTGGTATCCAGGAATGCAATCTCTTCCGACGGGAGGTCAAACAGAAAGTTGTTGTTTCCGTCTTTCAATGCAAACACCTTGTATACATCGGGGCGCAGGTTGTTCACACTAAAGAGACCGCTATCGTTCGATCGCCCAACATATAGCGGTATATCAGTTAGGGGCACCGAGTCCCTGAGATCGGAGTAGAGCATGATGGAGATCGGGTCTTCAGGCACCTCCAGGTTTTCAGCATATTTCAGGGTTCCCCTCACAGACATGGAGTCGAGCAGATCGCCGGTGGAGAAGACATATTCGAAATTTTGCAATTTGTTTCCTTCATGAAGGTCTTTAATGGCGTTGCCAAAATTAAAAGTATAGGTTGTGTTTATCTTTAGGGCCTCTTCAAACTCAATACTCAGGCTCTTTTTCCTCAGTTTAACTTCTGGTTGCTCTTCCATGGGTGGAGAGACAATCAGCTCCTGGTTTACATTGTCCAGAACAATATATTCATCAAAAGTAATCTGGATCTTTTTCGCCTCAAATCGCGTGGAATAGTTGGGTGGATCGCTCTCAACCACTACAGGGGGATCCAGATCAAGCGGACCCCCTGATGGAGATCCCTGCTGAGCACAGCTCCTGCAAAAAAGCACAACAGAGAGAATCCAAAAGTATTTAACAGACACGTTTCATCATTTTAGTGCAAACATACAAAGATATTGCTTCAGGGGAAACCCCCGGAATGTTATTATATTTGTAGCTTTAACAATAAACCAGCGCACAGTTATGATCTTTGATGCCATCACCTGGAATGTGGATCCCGAAATATTCAACATTGGACAACTGAGCATCCGATGGTACGGTTTGATGTTTGCTTTTGCCTTCCTCTCCGGTTATATCGTTTTTACCCGGTTTCTCGCCACCGAAAGGCTTACCTCTGAAATGTTGGATCAGTTGCTGATTTACATTGCTGTGGGTACAGTGATCGGGGCCAGACTGGGACACTGTTTCTTTTATGAACCGGACTACTTCCTGGATAATCCTCTGGAAATCCTGAAAATCTGGAAGGGTGGGCTTGCCAGTCACGGGGCAGCCATTGGTATCCCGCTTTCGCTCTGGCTATATATTCGTAAATATAAACTCTCTTTTCTCTGGCTGATCGACCGTATTGTGATTGTGGTGGCCCTGGGGGGGGCGTTTATTCGTCTGGGAAACCTTTTTAACTCTGAGATTTACGGTCTTCCCACCGATCTTCCCTGGGGTTTTGAGTTTGTCCGGGACAGACTGTATGACGCCAACACCGGCGAGCTGCTTCCCACAGTAGCCCGCCACCCCACTCAGCTCTATGAGTCGCTTAGTTATATTCTGATTTTTACGGCGCTATTTCTCTTCTACCGCAAAAGGTATTTGAAGGTACGGGATGGCTTTATATTCGGAGTATTTATGATCCTTCTCTTTTCGGCCCGTTTCTTTATTGAATTTGTAAAAAACGACCAGGTGGCTTTCGAGGCCGGAATGCAATTTAATATGGGACAACTACTCAGCCTTCCGTTCATTGTTGCGGGGGTGGTAATGATTCTCTGGACCGCTAAACGACCCCGATACTTCTCACTGGAGCCCATACCCAAAGCCCCAAAAAAGGGGAGAAAGGCTAACTAAACAGTTCCTTCATGGAGACGGGTAATTTCTGGTTTGCATTTGGACTCACGCTTTTTGCCGGGTTATCGACCGGGATCGGAAGCGCACTGGCCTTTTTCACAAAAAGTACCAACACCCGTTTTCTTTCTGTCAGTCTTGGATTCTCAGCAGGAGTAATGGTCTATGTATCCTTTGTTGAAATTCTACAAAAAGCACGTATATCACTTATCCCCGGATATGGAGAAAAAATGGCCGCCTGGTACGCAGTGCTCGCCTTTTTTGCCGGTATCCTGATCATAGCCCTGATCGACAAGTTGATTCCCTCACCCGAAAATCCTCACGAGATCAAAAGGGTAGAGGATATGGCCAGAAACAATAACAGGGATCCAAAGCTGGTGCGTATGGGTCTGTTTACAGCACTAGCCATTGCCATACACAATTTCCCGGAGGGAATCGCCACTTTTATGGCCGGCATGGCCGATCCCACATTGGCCATCCCTATTGCCGTGGCCATTGCTATACACAATATCCCGGAAGGTATTGCTGTTTCTGTTCCCATATCCTACGGTACCGGAAGTAAAAAAAGAGGGTTTTTTCTCTCTTTTCTTTCCGGACTGGCCGAACCGGTGGGGGCTCTGATCGCCTGGATTATCCTGATGCCATTCCTGAACGACAACCTCTTTGGTTTTATCTTTGCCGGGGTGGCCGGGATTATGGTATTTATCTCCATCGATGAACTATTGCCAACAGCCCAGGAGTATGGTTTGCACCACCATGCCATTTATGGATTTTTGGCAGGAATGGCCATTATGGCACTTAGCCTGTTATTATTTATCTAAATGGCTGAAAGAAAACATAAGCGTAGCAACAGACATGACCACCACCATGCAGTAAACGAAAAAAACCTGCTGGTTGCAATCTTTCTGAATCTGGTGATCACTGTTGTGGAGATTGCCGGAAGCTTCCTGTCAGGCAGCCTGGCCCTTCTCTCCGACGCCCTCCATAATCTCAGCGATACCTTTGCCACCTTTATTGCATACCTGGCCACCAATATTGGCAAGCGCGAAGCCAATCAAAAAAAGACTTTTGGTTATAAACGGTTGGAGATTCTGGCTGCCCTGATCAATGCGGTCATCCTGATTGTAATAAGTGTCTTCCTGTTAAAAGAGGCGTGGCACAGGTGGCAGAACCCAACTCCCATTAACTCCATGATTATGCTTGTGGTGGGAATGATCGGACTTCTGGCCAATCTCTACGCGGTGCTTATCCTCAGAAAAGATGCCCGTAAAAGCATTAATGTTAAGGCCGCCTATATACACCTGATCGGGGATAGTCTCTCCTCTGTGGTGGTTATCATCGGCGGGGTGATGATTCAAATTTTTAAGATCGACTGGATCGATCCGGTCATCACTGTAATAATTTCCATCTATATTATCCGGTCAGGCTTCGTTATTCTGAAAGAGGCTGTCAATATCCTGATGCAATCGGCCCCCGATCACCTCGACCTTCCCTCTATCAGGAAAAAAGTTGAACAACAGCCGGAGGTGTTGAATCTTCACCATATACACGCCTGGATGCTTACCGACCGGGAGGTTCACCTGGAGGCCCATGTGGAACTGAACAGAGATCTGAAACTGAGCAATGTGAAACCCATACAGCATAAAATTGAACAGCTACTAAGAGACGATTTCGGGATCGATCACATCACCCTTCAAATGGAGTTTAAAGCGGATCATGATCCCTTCCTGATTCATACAATAACAGAGTAGATGAAGAGGGAACAAAAGATTATTCGTGTTTCCTGGTGGGCCATTACAGGTAATGCCCTGCTGGCTATTCTGAAACTCGGTGCGGGTATTATCTCTGGTAGTTTTGCAGTGATCGCTGATGGAATCGATTCTGTCTTGGATATTGTCTCTTCGGTGGTGGTGCTGGTGGCCGCCAGGATCATCGCCAGGCCCCCCAATATCAAATTCCCCTACGGCTATAAAAAAGCCGATATCATAGCGACCAAGGTACTCTCATTTATAATCTTCTTTGCAGGCGCCCAGCTGGCCTACTCCACGGTACAGATTTTTATAAGGGGAAGCACCATGGAGACCCCGGGCAGACTGGCCATCTGGGTCACTCTCATTTCGATCGCAGGTAAAATATTTCTCTCTCTGATGCTATTCAAAACAGGCAAAAATGTGGAGAGCACCATGTTAATTGCCAATGCCAGGAACATGCGCAATGATATTTTACTCTCCCTGAGTGTTTTGGCCAGCCTGCTCTTCACAATAATCCTGAAAGAGCCCATGATCGATCGCATTATCGCCTTTCTGATTAGCCTCTTCATTATGTATGAAGGGTTCAGGATCTTTATGAAATCCAATATCGACCTGATGGATGGTATCGACAACACCGAGGTCTATGACCACCTTTTCGAATCGGTTCATTCTGTAAAGGGCGCTCACAATCCTCACCGGGTAAGAGCGCGAAAAATCGGACATTTCTATATGATCAACCTCGATATCGAGGTTGATCCCGATCTCTCCGTAAAAGAGGCACATGATATAGCTAAAAACGTGGAGAACAGCATTAAATCGAACCTTCGAAACATTTACGATATCATGGTTCATGTTGAACCCATGGGTAACCTTGAGGAGAATGAAAAATATGGCATTACTGAAACGGAAATTCAACAACAAAAAAAATAGAGATGATTACCAGGGAATGGCCCATGTACAGGGTGGTACTTGAGAACCACCAGTTGCTGCCCCTTCTGCCCCGATTCAACCTGAAGCTGGGATTCGGGGAGAAAAGTGTGGATGAGGTTTGTCGGGCCCACGGAGTCAATACAGATTTTTTCCTTGAAATTGCCAATGCCTACCTGGATGAACTCTATGTACCGGAAGAGGGCCTCGCTCTAGTCTCCCTGAGCACCATGGTAGATTACATCACCTCAACCCACAGTTACTTTACAGATATAGCCCTTCCCATGGTGGAGGAGAAAATATTCCGGCTGATGGCTCATTCTGCCTTATCTGAACAGGAGGTCAACCTGGTTACTGACTTTTTCAATGACTACAAAGAAAATTTTATGGCCCATCTTTCCAAGGAAGAGGAGCATATTCTGCCCTATGTGGTTGAACTGGAAAGACAGTCTACACAGAAAGAGCCAGATCCCGACTTTATTCAAAAACTTAGGACCTACTCTATCCGGGAGTTTGAAAAAGAGCACGACCGCCTGGAAATCAGTCTTAAACATCTCTCGGAGCTTATTATAAAATACCTGCCGCCATTTGACGATCTGCAGCTGTGTCACCAGGTGCTGAACGACCTTGCTGCACTAATGAAGGATCTGGTGGATCATGCCGATGTAGAAGATAAGGTGTTGATCCCCCGGGTTGCTGAGCTTGAGAGAAAACTGTTAAACAGAGAAACTACTACATGAGGATTTCCGGTTTCATACTGGTTATTGATTCCTACCTGGTGCGAAAAGGGGTTCTCTCCATGCTAAACCGCATTCAGGGGGTCAGGGTACTGAAAGAGTTTGGTGCAGCCGATCCGTTTGTGGCTTACCTCGAGAGACACCCTGTCGACTTTATCATCATCAGCCAGTCTGGTTTTGACCGGTCGGTCGATCTTTTCATGACGAAACCCGAACTGCTTGAGAAAACCATCCTGCTTGAAGATCCTCAAAAAGAGGGGCCTACAAAAAAAAGGCCTGTTCATGATGTACATGCATCCATCCACCTGATGGAGGAAAAAGAGACATTGATCCGTAAAATCAGGGATCTGCTTAACCATCAGGGTGATCGACATACGGAAAACCTTTCTATGGAACTTTCACCACGCGAAACTACCATTGTAAGACTGGTCTCACTGGGACTTACAAACCGGCAAATTGCAGAAAAACTGTTCCTTTCTGCCCATACGGTTATGACACACCGAAAAAACATCAGCAGCAAACTGGGAATTAAATCTGTTTCCGGACTAACCATCTATGCCATTGTCAATAACATTATCACTATTGAAGAGGTAACCTCAAAACCTGCCCGGTAATGTGTATATTTGTTAAAAATTAATCCGTTCAATATGGCTGAAAAGAAAACCAATGTAAATGCATTGTATGGAGTACTCGGTTTGCTGGTTGTTATACTGGCCGTTGCCGTTTACATGCTACTTGATACCCGTAAAAATTTGAACCTGATTTCGACCGATCTGGCTGAAAAAACGGAGTTTTTTCGCATTGAAAAAGATTCGCTGGAGGGGGAGTTGCGCAACATCTATTTCAGATATGATACTCTTGAAACAAACAGTCTTGAACTCCAGGTGGAGATGA
>DAOWNM010000045.1 GCA_030642565.1 Bacteroidota bacterium
CGATATTATTCCTGAGGATGGTGCTATCCAGAACTCCGGAAATAGGTGCACATACCTCCGCTGATTCAATTAGGGGTCTGACCATGCCGCGGCAATTGGTGATCACATCCACATTCACCAGGGGCAGGGCCACAGCAAAGTCAATGACCAGTATTATGATTACATAACCTGGTAAAAAGGATTGCAGTCTCAATAAAAATGACAATATCTTTCCAGTCAGGTTTCTTGATTTTCATAGCTCAAAGTATAATTATTAAGATAAGAAAAAGGGGCACTTGGTGCTAAAGTGCCCCTAAAGATTTAGTTGTTTACTTATTCATTGAGGGTATCTATGTAGGCATTGTCTGCAATTACTGTAACTGGTCCCCCATAGATATACATACCGAATGTACGTATTGCTCTTGCCAGATCATAGGCAAAACCACCTCCATTCACTTCCATTAGCTGTTCAACACTCATGGTGCTTAAATTCTCTATGTTTTTCATTGTAAAAATATTGTTTAATGATTGATATTATTTCTCTTCGGGTCTGCCCATCAGTCCATTCTTGAAATTATCCCAGTCTTCGATAACCTCATTCACCACAAGAAGGGCAGCTGCCACAAGGAACGGCCATACACCGCCATTTAATTCCTGTTGCTCCCGCACAGGAATCTCATTAAAACTGTCAATACATAGTTCTGTTTTCATTTGAAATAATGTTTGGAAATACCTACTCTTTCAAAGGTTTTTCGGTTCTCACCTGAACATAGAGCTCCTTTGTTCACCTGTTAATGTGAAAGGCGAACCGAAATCGGTCAGTGGGAAGTGATTATTTTTCAAACCGAAGAGTTGCACAAGAAAAGTATTGAATCACAATTCATAAACTTTCTTAATTTAGTATCTCCATTACTTATACCAACCATAATCAAAACTCATGAAAAAAATTATTGCCCTTATTATCTTCTCCGGATTTATCCTCAGTATCCATAGTCAGAAACCTAAAGAGACCGAAGACTGGTCCGGAAAACCAGAAGTTGTAACCCCGGGCGAAGGAACCCAGCCCCCATCGGATGCCATTGTCCTGTATGGCGGAGCCGGGGACCTGGATAAGTGGGAGAGCGAGAGAGAGGGACCGGCCAGATGGAGCGCAGGTAAAGAGCTGACCGTAGTTGCCAGGGCCGGAGGTATCAAAACAAAGCAAAGTTTTGGTGATATGCAGCTCCATATTGAGTGGCGCTCCCCTGCTGAAGTTAAAGGGGATGGCCAGGGCCGGGGAAACAGCGGCATCTTCCTGATGGGAAAATATGAAGTGCAGGTGCTGGACTCATACAACAACAAAACCTACTACAATGGTCAGGCGGGCAGTATCTACAAACAGACCATTCCACTGGTAAATGCATGTCTCCCTCCCGGAGAGTGGCAGACCTACGAAATCATCTTTGAGGCGCCGGTATTCAGTGAAGATGGTACCAAAAAGTCCTCCTCCTATGTCACTGTGATCCATAATGGTGTGCTGATTCAGAACCATGTGGAGATTCTGGGGACAACCGAATTTATCGGAAAGCCCAAAAACACTGCCCATCCAGACAAACTGCCCATACACCTGCAGGATCACGGGAACCCTGTCTCCTACCGCAACATCTGGGTGCGCGAACTATAAATTGTCTAATCATTAAATAATTACCATGTCACGTCCAGTAACCCTGTTCACCGGCCAGTGGGCCGATCTTCCCCTGGAAACCCTATGTGAAAAAGCAAAATACTTCGGTTACGACGGTCTTGAGTTGGCCTGCTGGGGAGACCATTTTGAGGTGGATAAAGCTGATAAGCATTACTGCAATGAAAAGCTGGCACTTCTTGGCAAATACGGGCTGAAAGTTTTTGCCATCTCCACCCACCTGGTGGGACAGGCCGTTTCAGACCGTATCGATGAACGCCATAAAAGCATCCTGCCCGATTATATTTGGGGCGATGGAGACCCCGATGGTGTGAACAGACGGGCTGCCGAGGAGGTGATCAAAACCGGCGAGGCCGCTGTCCGACTGGGAGTGAAGGTAGTGAACGGCTTTACAGGCAGTCCAATCTGGCACATGCTCTACAGCTTCCCTCCCACACCTGCTTCCCTTATTAACGAAGGATTTGAGAAATTTGCTGCTCAATGGAAGCCGCTCCTTGATGCATACCAGGAGCTGGGTGTGCGTTACGCGCTGGAGGTGCATCCCACCGAGATCGCATTTGATACTGCCACTGCACGGAGAGCACTGGAGGCTCTTGACCACCACCCGGCCTTTGGATTTAACTACGACCCCTCGCACCTGGGCTACCAGGGAGTCGATTACGTGAACTTTATCAACAGCTTCAGTGAACGGATCTTCCATGTGCATATGAAAGATGTGCATTGGTCTGATGTACCTGTGGAAGCGGGGGTTTTCGGTGGACATACCGAATTTGGTGCCCCGGGCAGGTACTGGGACTTCCGCTCCCCGGGACGTGGGAAGATCAATTTTGAGGAGATCATCAGGGCACTCAACCGCATAGGATACAAAGGACCCCTGTCGGTAGAGTGGGAAGACAGCGGGATGGACCGGGAGCATGGTGCCAGTGAAGCTGCTGATTTTGTGAGAAAAGTCGATTTTCCACCCTCAGTTATCGATTTTGACGCCGCCTTTGAAGAGTAGCCAGGAGCTCCTTCAATGGGCTATAGCCCCATGAACTGCATCCCTGCACCTGCAGCCAGGATGACCAGTCCTGCAAAAAGGTGCAACTGATGCTCCCTCCCTTTGAACCTGACCAGGGAGAGTCCCTGATAGCCAAGGAAGACCACCAGCATCATGGTACCAATGGTGGCGATACCGAAAACAAGTGCAACCAGGAAAACTCCCATACCACTCTGGTTGGCAGCCGGATAGATCAGCATGGGAATCAATACCTCGCACGGTCCGAACACAAAAATCAGGAAGAGGATCCATGGAGTAAGCCTGCCGGCACTATCCTCCTCAAGCTCTTTCACATCCAGGTGCAAGTCCTTGTGCCTGATGGATTTGGGACGAAGGAAAGCAGGAAGATGCACATGAGCGCCCCGCTTCATGTATTTGTAAACTCCGTATGCCGTATAGAGAACCCCGAAAGCGATGAGCATCCAGCCCACCAGGCTTCCCCTGTCAGCTTCAAAAGCCTCCAGTTTACTAAGGCTGATGCCCAGGGCGATCCCGATCATACCCAGGATCACTGAGCTTCCAACATGACCCACCCCTGAAATAAAGGTGATCCAGAGGGTTCGGGTACGTGTCCAGTTGCGTGCTTTGCTCAAAACTATAGAAGGAAGATAGTGGTCAGGGCCCAGCAGGGTGTGAACCACCCCCAGGGTTGCTGCCGACATCAGAAGTACCATCATTTCACTCATAACCAAAATATATCTTTAAATAGAATCTGCTTATCTCTATTACTTTGTAATAAGGTGGGCCTGGCATGCCGCCCCGAACCCGTTGTCTATGTTGACCACACTCACTCCGGCGGCACAGCTGTTGAGCATGGCGAGCAGCGCCGATACTCCACCAAAATTGGCCCCATATCCTGCACTGCAGGGCACTCCGATCACCGGTTTGTCAACAAGTCCCCCGACCACACTGGCCAGTGCACCTTCCATACCGGCCACCACAATCACCACTGCGGCATTACTGATCAGATCCATTCTGTTAAAGAGCCTGTGAATACCAGCCACCCCCACATCGTAGATTCGTTCCACCCGGTTACCCAGAAACTCGGCTGTTACAGCAGCCTCCTCCGAAACAGGCATATCGGAGGTACCGGCTGAAACCACAGCAATAAATTTCTCAGAAGGCGGGGGCTCTTTAGCACGATAGATAATGGCCCTGGCCAGATCATGATAGATGGCTCCGGGCACCTGCTCCAGAACCGCTTCATACATCTCCCGTGTGGCCCTGGTAGCCAGAATAGGAGTTCCCCTGGCATTCAGGTGGCCGGCTATCTCTGCCAGCTGTTGTGGTGTCTTCCCTTCTGAATAGATCACCTCTGGGATCCCTGTCCTTCTGTAGCGGTCCGTATCAAGGGTGGCAAACCCCATCTCTTCCACACCACCCATTGAAAGCTTCTCTGCTGCCTCTTCCTTTTTCAATTCGCCCCTGCTGTATTGCTCCAGGAGCCTGATGATTTCCGATCTGTTCATTACAACTTTTTATATACCTCTTTGCGGATCTCCTCCAGGGTCACCCCGTGTTCGCCTGCCAGCCTGCGGCACTGATCAAATTCAGGCTTCTCATTGACCACTCTGCCACTATAAAAACTACGTTTCACCTCAATCTCTCCATACTTTGTTTGCACCCTGACCATCTCCCTGCGCAGCATGCTCTTTTTTACTGTATACTCCCTTAGCCCGATGCTGGAGGTCTCCCTGAAGAGGATCTCTTTCATTTCATCTGCAGCATCCTGACTGCAAAGTACACTGAGCATATGACCGGGCCTTGACTTCTTCATCACGATGGGGGTCATAAAAACATCGGCGGCACCTGACTCAAACAGGAGATCGGTCACATGGGAATACCACTCAGGGTTCATATCGTCCATATTGCACTCCAGCATCACTGCCTCCTCCACTCCAACATCATCTGCCTGCCGGGTAGCATCCTCAGCCAGGTAAACCCGCAGCACATTGGGGATATCTCCGTCGCGCTGCCCTATACCATACCCGGTTTTAAGTACCACCAGCTCCATACGGGAGACGAAACGATCCACAGTGGCTGCCAGAATGGCTGCTCCCGTGGGTGTGGTCGCCTCGTACTCGACAAGTCCTGTTTTCACCGGAATTTCCGCCACAATCTCCGCCGTTGCAGGAGCCGGAACCGGCATCATCCCATGGGCACACTTCGCAAAACCGCCCCCCAACTGCAGAGGTGAAGCCTGAATCTCATCCACCTCCAGATACTCCTGGCAGATGGCCGCACCTACAATGTCGGCTATGGAGTCCAGTGCCCCCACCTCATGAAAATGGACCTTCTCTTTGGATATATTGTGGACTTTGGCTTCAGCCGCGGCTACCAGGTCAAAGATGGCCAACGATTTCTCCTTGATCCTGTCCGACAATGAACTGCCGTTAATTAACTCCTCGATATGCCGCAGGTGCCTGTGTTTCTCATTTTCCGGATGATCCACTTCAACGGTTACCTTTGTGCCGCTAATTCCTTTGCGCATATCGGGCTCTACCTCCAGTCTGAAACCCTCAATATTCAGTTTACCCAGCTCCCTCTCCAGGTGCCCGGCATCCACACCCAGGTCCACCAGGGCACCCAGGTTCATATCACCGCTAATCCCTGCAAAACAGTCATAAAACAATATCTTCTTTCCCATCATTTATAGCTTTTCAACTTTACGATTTTATGGCCCGGTTCAATTTTCCCGAAACCAGCCCCTCCTCATCAATCACCACAGCAGGGAATCCAATCTCCCGGATCTTCTCCATCACAGAGGCTTTCATCTCCAATAGCCTGGGAATCTCCTCCTTGGGCACCTCTATTTTTCCGTGATCGCCATAATGGCGTACCCGTACATCCTCAAAACCAAAGCTGTTCAGAAGTTCCTCCGCTGCTTCAATCTCCACCAGTTTCTTCCTGGTGATTGCATGCGTATAGGGAATCCTGGAGCTAAGGCACGGACTGGCCGGCTTGTTCCAGTTGGGCAGACCGAAGTAGCGGGATATCTCCCGGATCTCCTCCTTGACAATTCCACACTCTGCAAGGGGCGATAAGATCTCATATTTGGTTGCCGCCTTCATCCCTGGACGGTAATCGGTATAGTCATCTGCATTGGTTCCGTTCAGCACCGGAAACCCGGGGTGCTTTTCGCTGATTTTCTGCAGATCGGTATAGAGGTGCTCCTTGCAAAAAAAGCAGCGGTCCACAGGGTTCTGGTTGTATCTTTCATCCTCCATCTCACGGGTCTCAATCACCTCCATATGGATATCGTACTGCTCACTGAACGATTGTGCCAGCTCAAAATCCTTTGTCTTCAGACTCTCCGATTTTGAGATCACCCCTATGGCACCATCTCTTCCCTGCCATTTCCGGGCCAGGTAGAGGACCAGTGAAGAGTCGATCCCTCCTGAAAACGCAATAATGGCTCCGGGATGCTTCCCAAACCACGCTTTCAGCTTTACCAGCTTCTCCTCTGTCTCTCTCTTTAATACGTCCATATCTAATCGAATCTGCTCATGGTCAGTTTACCGTGCTGGATTCCCTTCAATGAAATCAGTTGCTCGGCCAGCCCGGTGAGTCTGGAAGAGATCCCGTTCAGTGCAATCACCTCCATACTGTTATGTTCATTCAGGGTAAAACGCTGTACCGAGAGGATCTCTTTGGAATATTGCATTTGTATTTCACCCAGTTGGTTGGCAATATCGCGCCTGTGGTGATCGTATACCAGGGTAACTGCTCCGGCCACCTGGTTATTGCAGAGCCATTTCTTCTCCACAATATGTCGGTTCACCAGTTGCCGAAGAGCCTGGGAACGATTGGAGAATTTGTTCTCCAATACATATTCATCCAGTGCAACCAGCACCTCCTTCTCAAACGACACCCCAAATCGTACAACCGACATCGTGTTACTTTTTTATAAAAAAGTGTTATCGAATGGCAAGATAGGGAATATTTCCAAAGTTCAAAAGTTATTTCTTGACTTCCCCATCCAGAGGTTGTAACTTGTAGAGAACCAAAACCATCAGTACCATGCCAGACAGTGTATATAAAATTATCGAGCTGGTTGGCACCAGCACCGAATCGTGGGAGGATGCAGCCAAGAATGCCATCACCAAAGCATCAGAATCCCTCCGGGACCTCAGAATCGCAGAGGTATCGGCCATGGACATTCATCTTAAGGATGGGGAGATCGAATACTACCGGACCAAAGTAAAGCTCTCTTTCAAATTCGAAGTGTTGTAAACACCTTCCGGGGCTCTGGAACGGGCCCCGTTAACTCCTGCTACTCGTACCGCAGGCTATCCACCGGGTTAGCACGTGCTGTTTTTAAAGCGTGAAACAACACTGTGGCCAGAGCTAAGAGCACAGACAATACAAATACGATCACAAACACCAGGATCTTCAGGTCTGTGGAGTAGCTGAAATACTGGAATAGCTTCCATAGTCCCAGGTAAGCCAGAGGCAGGGCCACCAGGTTGGAAATCATTACCAGCTTTATAAAATCGGAGAGCAGCAGGCTTATCACAGATCCTGTTTGGGCGCCCATAACTTTATGAATGCCTATCTCCTTGGTCCTCCTGCTGTTGTTAAACTGTGAGAGCCCGATCAGTCCCATAATGGCAATAAAAATAGCGATGCCCGAAAAGAGCTTGAAGACAAGTTTGATACTATCGGAATTTTGCAGCATTGTAAAATTGTATTTGCTTACATAATCATACTCGAGCTCATATCCTGGATTGTGCTTTTGAAACACCTCCTCAATGGCTGACAGCTTCTTTGCGGAAGTCCCCGGAACTACCCTTACGAACAAGTAGTCCTGTACAGGTTCAAAGACATAGATCAGGGCCTCGTTGGAAAAAGCATCTATTTGCAATGGATAGAAAGAGATGTTCTCGGTAACCCCAAGGATAATGCGATCATTTCCCCACATATACATTTCACGACCCACCGGGTCCTCCCACCCCATATAGTCCACCAGGGAGCGGTTCACCACCACATAACTATAATTCAGAGTATCACGCTCTTCAGAGTAAAAGTCACCCTCCAGCAGTTCTATTTCAAAGGTGGAAAGAAAGTCGGGGCTGGTATGGATTACCCTTGCAAGCTTGTTATGTTCTCCGTCCCGTTCTCCCCAGTCTATTTCTCCGAAATTTACTTGCACCGGAATATCCGAAGCCGAACTGACCCCTTTTACGAAAGAGAGTCGCTCCAGTTCCTGTTTGATTACCGGGTACTGCTCCCATACCTTCCCCTTGGTCCGGATATAGAGCACATCCTCCCGGTTGAATCCCAGGTCGGCCTCCCTCATATGGGTAAATTGCCTGCTAATGAAAAAGGAGACCGTGATAAAAAGGATTGAAAAGGCAAACTGGAGAACGATCAGAACACGCCTTGATCTGGCTCCTGAACGCGGGCTCTGAATTCCCTTCCCTGAGAAAAATGCAAGGGGCTGGTAACCCGAAATTTTAAGCGCCGGATAGAGCCCGGCCAGCAGACCGGTCAGCAGGTAGATTCCTGCAATCTGCAGCCAGAATCCCAGATCCTTCGGCACATCCTCCTGGTAAATATCAAAAGAACGAAAGGTAGAGCCAGCAAGGTGTTCCGCAATAAAGAATCCGAGATACAATGCCAGAAACAGGAGAATGTATGATTCGCTCATAAACTGGAGCACCAGTTGGCGCCTGCTGGCGCCTGCACTTTTCCGAATAGCGATCTCCTTTAACCTCATGGAAGAACCGGCAGTGGAGAGGTTAATAAAATTGATGCAGGCAATAAGCAAGATCACTACGGCCATAATCACGTTGATCATATACCCGATCCAGTGCTGTTCGTCCCCACGCAGGTGTAAGCGATCCAGGCGATCCAGGAAAAAATAGGATTCAAAATCGTCATCGAGATGCTCCTCAATATGGGCATTGATGGCTTTGTTCAATCTTACCAGGTCGGTCCCTTCAGCCAACCTGAAATTATTGAAGTACATGGTACCTCCATATTCGTTAACAGGGTATCCCAACTCCTCCAGCACATGAAATCCCAGCAAAGCTTTATATTGATAGGTGGAAGCAACGGGCGGATCTGCTGCAATGGCCACCACGGTAAAGTAGCCTCCCTCCCCAATCTTAATCTGCCTGCCCATCGCATTTTCCTCACCAAAAAGCTTCTCTGCCAGGCTCTTGGTAATAACAATTTGATCCCTTGCCTTAAATAGCTCCTCCGGGTCTCCCTCAAGCAGAGGAAATGTGAAAAAACTAAAAAAGTTGCTGTCCACCATGATCACCTGGTTTTCATCGACGTATTTCATGGGCACATCCACATTGGCATTTTCCACGGGGATTCCCAGTTCAAACTCCATTTGCTGGCTGACCCGGCAGCTACGCTCAATTTCCGGGTACAACTCCTTCAAAATCCTTGAATATACGCCACCTGTCCTCGGGGTGGTATAATCAGAATTATTCATGGTAATCCGGATATTCAGCACATACATGTTTTCGATGTCCTTATGAAATTTGTCAAAGCCGGCATCGAAACGAATCCAGGTCAAGAGAGTCAGAAAAATCCCGAAACCAATGGCCATGCCCACCAGGTTGATGGCGGTAATCAACTTGTTTCTCCAGAGATTGCGAAGTGCACTAAGAAGGTAATTTCGAATCATTAGTTCATGTTTTATCCTTCTAAAGACAATATTGTGCCACAATAGCTATTCTGCTGATATATTGTGCTTTAATATTCTATATGAAAATGCCGCTGTCGGAATTTCCGACACATCATGTGCATGAATCCAACAATCTATTAAATTTACATCAAAGTGCCTGATAAACTAAGTAATGGCCAGAAAAGAGGGTTCCATACTAATTGTGGATGATAACAACGACCTGTTGATCGCCCTCAGGCTGATTCTGTCGCGAACCTTCAGCACCATCGACACCCTGAGAAATCCCAACCTGATTCTCTCCACCCTTGAGAAACAGGCCTACGATATCATCCTTCTGGATATGAATTTTAAGGCGGGACAGAATACAGGCAATGAGGGAATTTTCTGGATGAATAAGATACTGGAGAAGGACCCGGATGCCACCGTGGTTTTTATCACCGCTTACGGGGATGTGGAGCTGGCCATCAAGTCCATGAAAGAGGGGGCCGTTGATTTTATTATGAAATCGTGGGACGAACAGAAGATCCTCTCCACCCTGCAGAGTGCCTATGAACTGAGGAAAAGCAGGATGCAGGTAAGTCTGCTCAAAAAGAAGCAGGCTCATCTGACTGCTGAACTGGACAGGGACCACTCGGTCTGTTACTGTCACTCCTCCTCCATGAATGAAATTAACCAGCTGGTATCTAAAGTGGCAAGCACCGATGCCAGTGTACTGATTCTTGGGGAGAACGGTACAGGGAAAGAGGTGGTGGCCCGGGAGATTCACAGACTTTCCAAAAGAAAGAATGAGATTTTTATGAAGGTGGATCTGGGAGCCCTTCCTGAAACCCTGTTCGAAAGTGAGCTTTTCGGACATGTGAAAGGGGCCTTTACCGATGCCAGGGAAGAGCGGGATGGCCGTTTTGTAGTCGCTTCAGGAGGAACCCTTTTCCTGGATGAGATTGGTAACCTCCCCCCGGGATTACAGAGCAAGCTGCTTTCGGTGCTTCAAAACAACGAGATTTACCAGGTGGGATCCTCCATCCCAAAGCCAGTGGATGTAAGAATCATTTCAGCTACCAACATGCCCCTGAAAAAGATGATCGAAGAGAAAACTTTCAGGGAGGACCTTTACTACCGGATCAATGCCATTGAATTGGAAATCCCTCCTCTTAGAAACAGGCAGGAGGATATTCCCATACTGACTGAATTCTTCCTTAAGAAATACAGTGATCACTATCATAAAACCGGACTAAAGCTATCCGAAAAGGCTATGGAGCAGCTTAGGTTGCACCCTTGGCCAGGAAATATCAGGGAGCTGGAACATGCCATGGAAAAGGCGGTGATCCTGTCTGAGAAAGGCTCGGTTTCCAGTGTGACACTTACCCCTCGGATTGAAAGTAACAGGGCATCATCATCGCCAGCTACCCTGAATCTGGAGGCCCATGAGAAAATGGTAATTCAACAGGCACTAAGGGAAGAGCAGGGCAACATTAGCTCGGCAGCAAAAGCTCTGGGCATCAATCGCTCCACCCTTTACCAGAAAATGAAAAAATATGGTATTTAGCCGTTTCATATGGTCTATCCTGGCCTTTGTGGCTGCCATTGTCCTAACAGCCATAGGTCTTGGCGTCTTCCTGCAGAGACCTGAATTTCCTGTTACCAACTCATTACTAGTGCTAGCTCTGATACTTGAAACCGCTGCCATGGTCTGGTATCTGACACGTATCAGGCGCGATCTTCTAAGGTTGATCAATGCCCTTCGAAACGAAGATCCCACCCTTCAGTTTTCCAGGGTGCGGCGCGATCCCTATTTCAATGCCATCCATACAGGATTTAATTCACTGATCAGCGATTTCAGACTGGTGAGGCTGGATCGTGAGGCCGAACAGCGGTTTTTTGAAGAGACAGTTAACCATGTACAGTTCGGCCTGGTGGCCTTTAACGAAACCGGGGAGGTAAGAATGGTAAACAGGGCTTTCCTGGAACTATTCGGACTCCCGGGAATAATGCACCTGGATGCACTGGAAGAGGTTTCGACGGAACTACCCGGCTTTTTCAGACAGTTCTCCCCGGGCAGGGAGACACTAAAGAAAACAGCGCTTCCGGATGGTCAGCACCACCTGATCTTCCTGGCATCTGGTTTCGTACTCAAAGGTGAGAAGATCACCCTGCTTTCGGTCCGCGACATCAGCCGCGAGATAGACCGGAACGAAATGGAAGCGTGGCAGAAACTTATGCGTGTCATGAGACATGAGATCCTCAACTCCATCAGTCCCATTAAACTCCTCGCCTCCAATCTGTCCGAGATGCTTCAACCTGAAGGAAAAATGATTCCACTAACCCGGTTAAAGGAGAATGAGATAGAAGACATAAAAACCGGACTGGATACCATACAGAGAAGGGCTACAGGATTATCTCTCTTTTTAGACGCATATTCCAATCTGTACAGGGTGCCTGATCTTCAGGTGAAACCCGGGTTAGTGCATGATCTGCTTGATCGTGTTGTACTGCTTTTCAGGGAGCAATTCATTAGGGAAAAAATCAGCTGCAGCATCCAATGCGCAGACATGGAATTAATCATTGCGATGGATGAAAAAATGATTGAACAGGTTCTGATTAACCTGGTGAAGAACAGTCTGGATGCCGTTAAGGATAAACAGGATCAATC
>DAOWNM010000207.1 GCA_030642565.1 Bacteroidota bacterium
CACAGAGGTGAAGATGAAAGCCCTGAACAATGTGGCCACCGATTTCCTGAAAAAATCGTTGCGCCAGGTGGAGGTGGTGCTTGCTCCCCGGTTCCCCGGAATTCAGCAAACCCTTGGAGAGTTCGACTTTTTCGGCCACTATAATGCCGTGGTGATGGCTGTGCATCGCAATGGTGAACGTATTACAACCAACCTTGACAACCTGGAGCTAAAGGCAGGTGATAACCTGATGCTTCTGACCACTGAAGATTTCACCAGGTACTGGGGCGAATCAAGGGTCTTTTATATGGCCAGTGAGATTGGTGAAATGGATGATGCCAAGGACCGTCGCAGAAGGTGGATTGCCATGATTCTGGTTTTCCTGATGATTGCCGGGGCTACTGCCGGCCGGTTCATTCCCGTGGAGGACAAGAACAAGTTCGATATGTTCTTTTTTGCTGCCGTCACGGTGGTTCTCATGGCACTGATGAAGATATTTTCAGCGAAAAAATACACCAAGCCTATCAACTGGGATGTACTGATCACCATCGCCTGTGCCATCGGGATCAGCCGCGCCCTTCAAAACTCGGGTGCAGCTGACTTTATTGCACACAACACCATCAATCTCTCCAAGGGGTTTGGACCCCTGGGGGTATTGGCCGCCATATTTATTCTCACCAATGTATTCACCGAGATCATCACCAACAATGCTGCTGCAGCCATCACCTTCCCCATTGCTTACGCTGCGGCCACACAGCTGGGGGTCGACCCCAGACCATTTTTCATTACTATCTGCGTGGCTGCCTCTGCCAGCTTCTCCACACCTATCGGCTACCAGACCAACCTGATTGTACAGAGTATTGGTAACTACAAATTCAGTGATTACTGGAAGATCGGCCTTCCACTCAATATCCTGGCACTGATCATCTCCCTGCTGGTTATTCCCAGATTCTGGCCGTTCTAGGCACTAATACCCTGCTGCGAGCATCGGTCATCTCTGATCCGGTAAGTTGCTTGGCACTTACCGGTTCGACCTATTCAGATGTATGACTGGCCAGATCCTCGTAAGAGAGAAATCCTCCCTGTTCTTTCATAAATGCATCAATTGTTTTTGCAATCTCCCCTTGTTTATTGGTTATGGAACGACTCATCGACACCAAAATACAAAAAACCCCGGCCACAATTGTGAACAGGGTCTCTTTTATGCTTGCGCACCTGGCACTATTATTCCTTCAGCTTATACACCCTTACCCAGTCTATCTCCATGGCAGAGGGAAGCCCATTCTCAGCTGCATCCTTCTTCAGATTGGACGAAAAATTGATGTACATCTCTTCCTGGGGAACCCCTGAGGTCTGCGTCTTAAACACCTTGCCATTGATCTTCCAGGTCAGTTTATTGGGCGTCCACTCCAGGGTGTAGATGAAATACTCATCTGCATACTTGGCACCTCCGGCTTTTGAAAGAGATTTATTGGGGGATGAACCTTTGCCCCAGAAGTAGTTAGAATAGAGTTTACCATTTTCGAAACGAGCCACATCAATATGGGGAAGAATGGTCTCCGATACCATCCAGAAAGCCTGGGCCACAGATCCTCCGGCCATCTTAATTTTGGCGTTGAAGACTCCATATCTCTGCTTAAAACTCTTAGCAGTGCTGATCAGTCCTGAAGTAAAATCAAAATCTTCGAGGACAAATCCCTGTTCGACTCTCCAGACTAATCCCTCAACATTATTGGATTTTGTGACAATCCTGGCCTTATTATCATAAAACTCAATATTGTCTCCATCAGTTATGAAACTTTTGTCATCCTCGAGCACAAAAGAGCTTTTCATGGTCTGATCCCCCCAGAAATACCGGGTCATCCATTTGGATCTATCCAGTTTACTTTTATTGAACTTTTCATCAAAGGTCAGGTCCCACTTTTGGATCTCTTTAAAGGGATACTTCTTTTTTGTTCTATAATACCATATGACCTTTTCTGATTTCTTAAGTGTTGAATATTCTGTCTCTTTTTGGTATTCATCGGTGGTCTCATACCGCTCGACAGGCTTCATGGTCAAGTATTGTTTCTGCTTTATAAATTCTTCCGAACTGATATACTCATCAAGCTTTTCCAATTCTTCCGATTTCTCATCCCCTTTCGAACGCTTCAATAGCTGGTTATATCGTATCTCTTTCCTGAAAGCTTCAGAGGCCTTGTACTTCTCCTTAAGAATCTTTTTCTTACGGAGCGCAAAATTATTGGATTTCACCTCCTTTTCAAGCTCCAGATAATGCTTTAAATCATCCGAACTCTCATAATCTTTATAAGCCTGAAAATCAGCCCTTAACTGATCATCTGCTGTCTCCACCTTCTCGGTTCCGGGTACCATCCCAAGCAAAAAACTTATGCTAGCCATAACAATGTCTTATCTGTTTCTGAAACAGGTTAATACTCAATATATAGTGACTAAAGATATAAAAAAATCATCTCCGGTAGGATCTTCTCCTGCTTTTAAAATAGTACACTCCCTGCACTGAAATAATGAACTGGGAGTATTTTGAAAAGAGGTATTTCCCGCTGATATTAAAGTCCCATTTCGGGGCCATTCTCAATTCCAGACCCGCACCCAGATTACCTCCTATGGCAAAATCTGATTCGTCGGTAATGGTCTCATTTCCTGTAACTATGATAGGTTCAAAATCTGAATTCAGATAGGTTGCATTGGCTCCCCCGAAGGCCACTGCCTTGACGGTACCCTCCTGGAACAGTGTGTATTGAAAATCCAGATCTCCCTGGAACATTAAATTGGTTAAAACGGAATACCCTGTCTCAAGTTTGTACCGGTTAAAAGCGGTCACAGATGGAACTATATGTAACGTACTTGCCTTATTCAGTGCCAGCCAGGTCTTCAAAACAACACCCGGATTGCCCGTCTCTCCATAATTAAACTCAGCACCCGAGGAGAATGTAACCCCTCCGCCAATCCTGTGGATCTGTCCGAAACCACTCAGGCATGCCGTCATGAGCAGTACCGTCAGTAACAATGTAATTTTAGTCAACCGGGGAATTTTCACTTGATTCAGGTTTAGATTTTTAATTCTACGAAAATTGAGGCGATCTGGTTTCAAATAATCGCTTTAAATCCTACCATATCACAGAGACTCAACTTTCTATCCAAAATGAGTTGTTCACGTTAAAAAAGTGCTAAATTTGTGCTTCTAAAATAATATTTTTTATTGCATAAAACTGCATTCAAGTATGGCAAAGATGATTGGAGAAATCACACAGGTGATCGGACCTGTGATCGATGTTAGTTTTGAAGAAACGGGTGATAAACTTCCCAGCATTTATGAGGCGCTTGAAATTGAACGTGACAGTGGTCAGAAATTGATCATTGAGGTCCAGCAGCACGTAGGTGAACATACAGTCAGAACCATCGCGATGGACTCTACTGATGGCCTTCGGCGTGGAATGAAGGTAATTGCTACCGGTGAAGCTATCAAAATGCCAAAAGGAGATACCGTTAAAGGACGTCTGCTGAACGTTGTAGGTGAGGCCATCGATGGTATTGGTGAAGTGGATTCCAGCCAGGGATACCAGGTTCACAACCATCCCCCTGCTTATGAAGAGCTCTCAACCGAAATCGAAGTGCTTATCACCGGGATCAAGGTCATTGACCTGCTGGAACCATATGCAAAAGGTGGTAAAATCGGTCTCTTTGGTGGTGCCGGTGTGGGCAAGACGGTGATCATTATGGAGCTGATCAATAATATTGCCAAGAAATACGAAGGGATCTCAGTTTTTGCAGGAGTCGGTGAAAGAACCAGGGAAGGGAATGACCTGCTTCGTGAAATGATTGAATCGGGCGTAATTAAATATGGTGAAGCTTTTGAGAAGAGTATGGAGGAAGGTTCCTGGGATCTGGATAAAGTCGATCGCGAAGAGCTTGAAAAATCACAGGCCACACTGGTATTTGGTCAGATGAATGAGCCCCCCGGAGCCCGTGCAACAGTAGCACTTTCCGGTTTGACCGTGGCGGAAACCTTTCGGGACGGGGATGAAGAGAGCGGAGGAAAGGATATCCTCTTCTTTGTAGACAATATTTTCCGTTTCACTCAGGCCGGTTCCGAGGTATCGGCACTACTGGGCCGTATGCCATCGGCAGTGGGATATCAGCCAACCCTGGCTACTGAAATGGGTTTTATGCAAGAGCGGATCACCTCCACCAAGCGGGGATCGATCACCTCTATCCAGGCAATTTACGTGCCTGCGGATGACCTGACCGACCCGGCTCCCGCCACTACATTCACCCACCTGGATGCTCAAACCGTACTGAGTCGAAAAATTGCATCACTTGGTATCTATCCCGCTGTAGATCCGCTGGATTCAACATCCAGGATCCTGAAGGCAGATATTGTAGGAGATGAACACTACAATACTGCACACCGAATTAAAATGCTGCTGCAGCATTATAACGAACTGCAGGATATCATTGCCATCCTTGGTATGGATGAACTCTCTGAAGAGGACAAGCAGGTGGTTCACAGGGCCAGGCGGATAACCAGGTTCCTTTCACAACCATTCCATGTGGCAGAACAGTTCACTGGTATTCCAGGAGTATTTGTATCTATTGAAGACTCCATCAAAGGATTTAATATGATCATGAATGGTGAAGTGGATGAATATCCTGAAGCCGCTTTCAATCTGGTAGGAACAATTGAAGAGGCCATTGAAAAAGGCAAGAAGATGTTGGCCGAAACAAATGCTTAATGAGGTATGTTGCTTGAGATTATTACACCGGATCAAAAATTATACTCGGGAGAGGTGGACCTGATCCAGGTACCCGGCTCCAAGGGTTCATTTGAGATCCTCAGGAATCATGCTCCCATTATCTCTACCCTTGAACAAGGAAAGATCAAAATTGTTGATATAAAAGGAGGTACTACATTTTTTGAAGTGGATGGTGGTGTTATTGAAGCAAAAAACAATAAAATCATAGTTCTTGCAGAAACAGCAAAGACATAGCGGCCTGAGGAGCATTTCTTTACAGGTTTTATCTATTGCATTCATCCTGTTTTTATCATTTGTATTGAGCTCCTCTAGTGCAATTCGTATAAAGACTGTTACATTCACTGCTGCCGATGGCCTTCAGATCACAGCAGACGAGTATATCCTTGAACCCGACAATCCCTACATACTGCTTTTTCA
>DAOWNM010000216.1 GCA_030642565.1 Bacteroidota bacterium
CAAAAATAGCAATATAATTGTTCTAATTCTTAAATAATCCAATGATGTCGTTCAGATTTGCATAAAGCAGCAGGCTAAACAGCAGCACCATACCAATAATCTGTGCGTATTCCATAAACTTATCTCCCGGTTTCCTGCCTGTGATCATCTCAAACAACAGGAACATCACATGCCCACCATCCAGTGCGGGAATAGGCAGAAGATTCATAATGGCGAGGATAATGGAGAGAAAAGCGGTCATGTTCCAGAACCGTTCCCAATCCCATGTAGAGGAAAATATACTTCCAATCTTGATAAACCCTCCCAGCTCTTCATACGCCTTGGTTTCGGGCTTGAACAACATTTTCAGCTGCTTCAGGTAACTCCCCGTTATTTCAAATCCCCGGTTGATCCCGGCCGGAATGGACTGTAAAAGTGAGTATCTCACCACAATGGTTTCGAAATAATCGAGGTAGATCTTTCTTTTAAACCCAAAGAGGCCGTTTTCATCTGTGGTGGTCTCTATCTGAAGTGTATCCGATCCACGAAGAACAGTCAGATCGAAAGTGGTATTTGCCTCCTTCCTGGTTCTATCCTTGAACTCATCATAAAAGAAAATGGGCTCGCCGTTGACTCCGATGATCCTGTCATTCAATTCAATACCCGCAATAGCCATTTTGCTATCTGCCTGCATATCATCCACTTCACATGGCACCCTGGGTTCCATCACATACTGCAGCTTCAGCAGTTTGGAGGTCATCCCCTCTGGTACCTGAATATCCATGATTACTCCATCGCGCTCAACCTGAATTACCCGGGTCTCATTCACAACAATATCGTGATGAATGGAGAGCCAGCGGTCCACCATTTCACCATCAAGTGAAAGGATCTTATCACCATTCTCCAATCCCAAATCCTTAAATTCCTGTTCGAAACTATAACCATACACCATGCTCTCCACCGGAACATACTCCTCACCCCATTTGAAAAACACAAGAATATAGATCACCAGCGCCAGCAGGAAGTTCACAATCACTCCCCCCAGCATAATCAGCAGTCGTTGCCACGCCTTCTTGGACCTGAATTCATATGGTTGGGGAGGTTGTTTCATCTGCTCCCGGTCCAACGACTCATCGATCATCCCGCTGATCTTCACATAACCCCCCAGGGGGAGCCAACCTATCCCATACTCTGTTTCACCGATCTTCTTCCTGAACAGGGAGAACCCTGCATCAAAAAAGAGGTAAAATTTCTCGACCCTGACTTTAAAGATCCTGGCCAGGGTAAAGTGCCCCAGTTCGTGCAATACTATTAGGATTGACAGGCTTACCAGCAGTTGGGCTATTTTTATTATTACATCCATTCTTGCCTAAATTTGTTCTTTAGCGACCCGCCTTGCCTGCAGGTCAGTATTAAAATAATCTTCCAGCAGAGGAGCTTTGATATAGCTAGACCTGCTTAATGTGCTTTCAATAACATCCGGAATCTGCATGAACCCGATCTTCTCTTTCAGGAATGCCTCCACAGCTATTTCGTTGGCTGCATTTAAAATACAGGGCCAGTTCCCTCCCTTTCTTAGCGCCTCATAAGAGAGTGCAAGATTACGAAAAATTTTCGTATCGGGCTGCTCAAAAGTCAGGCTGGGATGCTTTAAAAAGTCAAATCTTTCAAAATCTGATTCAAAACGGCTGGGATAGCTGAATGCATACTGAATGGGGAGCCTCATATCGGGCAGACCCATCTGTGCCTTGATGGAGCCATCGGTGAACTGAACCATAGAGTGAATGATGGATTGTGGGTGGACCACCACCTCGATCTCATCGGGTCCGACACCAAACAACCACCTGGCCTCAATCACCTCCAGTCCTTTGTTCATCAGGGTAGCAGAATCGATGGTGATCTTGGGTCCCATGCACCAGTTGGGATGACGAAGGGCCTGGTCGGGGGTCACCATTTCCAACTCCCTTATTCCCCACTCCCTGAAAGGTCCACCCGAAGCGGTCAGGATGATCTTCTCTATCCGGTTATTCCTTTCACCCGCAAGACACTGATAAATGGCCGAATGCTCCGAATCCACAGGAATAATGGGTACCCTGTTTGCCTCAGCCTCCTTCATAATCAGCTCTCCGGCCACAACAAGGGTCTCCTTATTGGCCAGAGCAATACTCTTACCGGCTCTGATTGCTTCAATGGTTGGCTTTAATCCGCTGAACCCTACCATGGCTGTCAGAACCATATCGACCGAATCGAAGGCCGTCACCTGCGCTATGGCATCTGCTCCACAGTAAACTTTGATGGGATGTTTTTCCAGTGCCATCCTTACCTTTTTATAATGTTGCTCGTTCCCGATAACCACCATATTCGGCAGATAACGTATACTCTGCTTGATAAGCAGATCAACATTGTTAAGTGCGGTAAGGACCTCTACTTCAAATTTCTCAGGGTGACGCGATATAACCTCCAGTGCCTGTGTACCTATCGATCCGGTGGAACCAAGTATTGCAATTCTTTTCTGCATGGGTTAAAAAACGATATAGTCGACCGGGTCCAGGGGAACGCGATCGTGCCACAGCTCAAAATGGAGGTGTGGCCCTGTGGTAAGCTCTCCCGAATTACCCACGATGGCAATAGCATCACCTGCAGCCACTTTCTCTCCAACTGTTTTAAACAGGCTGGCATTATGCTTATACACCGTTAAAAGCTCATAGTCGTGCTGAATCTGGATCACGTAGCCTGTTTCGAGGGTCCATGTTGACATGGTAACTGTACCGTCCAATGCTGCCTTCACAACTTCGTTTGGTCCGGCCACCAGGTCGACCCCAAAATGGCCGTCGGCCGGACTAAACGCTCCTGTGATGATTCCGTCGACGGGTGTAAAAAAATGCATATCGGTCAGCTTTCGGTTCACCTGTGTACCATCCAGGACACTCAGCCTGAACTGCTCCTCTGCTTCAACCTGTTGCCTTAGCAATGAATCATTGTTGGAGCGTCTGAAATTGATATCATGAGAATCAACTATCCCGGAGGTATCGTTCATATACATCTTGGGAATATCACCGGAAATAATCGTGTTCAGGTTATCAAAATACTGATCCCTGACGGCCTGCTCATACTCCAGGGAATCGAGTTTCATGGCATTGGTGCGAATATGCTGACGCATGGCTGCATCGGGGTACCCGGGAATCAGCTCACGAATATTGGTAAAGGCAATCAGAATATAGGTAATAGCAACCAGGAGAAACAGTACAATACCCACAAGGGCGATCAGGTTCAACCTGGTCAGTCTCATATTGCCCACCTCTTCGAATGTCTCCTCATTTAAAAGGACCACCCGGTACTTATGGATCAGCTTTTGAAACAGCTTCCTTGGCGTTCTTTCCGACATGGCACAAAGATAGCACCTTTACCGGAAATCAAACATGGGGAGAATCTCTCTTCGGATATATGTCTGGCCAATCTCCTGCTTCAGGAATCCTTCCCTGACCATCGCTTCATCTTCGGCAATAAACAGTTCCATGTGTACCAGGGTCCACGGCCTGAATTCGTAGAGAGGATTATCTGACTCCATCACATTCATGGTAATCATATAATCTGTCAGGCTGGTGGTATAGCCAACAAAAATCCTGTTGTTTGGATAAGAGTAGAGTACAAATACTTTATAACTCATATATAGCCCTGATCATTAAGGTTAATACAAAATACGAGAAATTTTACAAAAGGTTTCCTCACTACGGAGATATATTGCCTTTTACTCAATGAACAAGCCGATAATCAGACCGATGATACTAATATTTAAGATGAATGCGCTGGAAGGAACGGATATAGGCAACCAGGTCGAAGCGATCCTTACCGGTAAGCAGTGGATGCTCCCTGTCTCCATAACCCCATGAAGGCATGGCTGTTCCGGATCTGCCAACAGTAATGGTGGCCAGCAGATATCCATTGGAAGCCGCACTCAGGAGCTCCTGGTTGTGAAGAGCCGGAGCTTTCAATCCCTCACCTGATCTCCCGTGACACTCTGCACAATGCTTCTCAAACAGCAGCGCTCCTCCGGTATGCTGTCCGGGATTACTTCCCTGGTATACATAGGTCAGCTCCTCCTGTACCGACTTTCTCAAATGGCCAATGATATTGCTAATATCGTGTCGTTCCAGTTTCTCCTGGTTGTAGACATCGGCCGACCATCCAAACATAGCTGTATGGGCACGGCCCAAAGCAATGGTCTCATAAAGCAGCCTGTTATCCGCTGCTTCAAGAAAATCCCTGTTGATAATAGCAGGACCGGTTTCGCCCTCCCCAAATTCTCCATGACACCGGGAGCAGAGGAAATGATACCGCAGGGCACCCTGTTCCAGATCAGCATCAGGTAGTTCTATGACACTTGCTGAAACAGGACCCTCTCTCCAGGCTGAAACATACGCTACTATATCAACCAGCTGCTTATCTTCGAGCAGTGACCAGGCCGGCATGCCTGTATTACCTCTGCCATTCAACAGGGTCGCCATTAAAAACTGATCGCCGGCCCGGTTAAGAAGTCCATCCTGGTTCAGAGCTACTGCCACCTCCCCTCTCCCTTCACTGCCGTGACAGGTCTTACAGTAATGATCATATAATTCCTCTCCCCTGTTACTGTTTCCATGCTGTCCGTACAGGTCTCTGTATCCAGCGGCTTCAGTCTGCTGCTTCAGGTGGTGGGTGATCCCATCCAGTTCAGGAGGGTGAAGACCGGAAATCCCTTCTGACCAGCTGCCCATCTGTCGCAGGCTGCGCCCTTTTTCAATGGTAAAGCGGATATACTCCGTTGAGGCCACCCTTAGAAAATCCGGATTTCCAATAGCAGGGATCCCGGTTTTAAAATCATCATACCCTTTTCCTTCACCAATTTTACCATGACATGCAGAGCAGAGATATGAAAAGCCTGCTTCTCCTCCCAGGGACTCTCTGTTCCCCTTAAACTCATTGAGGGTGGCCATAGAAAAATACTCG